>JAITUN010000060.1 GCA_031286285.1 Bacteroidales bacterium
GTTAAAAAATGCAAACTATCTGTTTTTTTTGCATATTTTTTGAGTAAATGTACAATTGTGGTTAAAATATGCAGAAAATATATTGAAAATCAAAAGGAATATCACAATAGGGAGAGCTATGAGGAAGAGCATGGAAGATTTTTAAATTTTTACAAAATCGGCCGCACCGTGTTTGCAAAGCGGACAGATAAAGTTTTCCGGTAGCGTTTCTCCTTCGTAAACATATCCACAGACATTACAACGATAACCCTGTTTTTCAGATGCTTGAGGTTTGGGCTTAACGTTTCGTTGGTAGTAATCGTAGGTTATACTTTCCTTATCATTTAAGGTTTCGCTCTCTGTCAGAATTGACTTAAATAGGATATGCGAACCAAAATCGAACATTTCCAAAACGTTGAACGACAGTAAGGCATTTGAATATTCCGGAAGATATACCAACTCGTTAGCACTTCGAGTATAACTTGTGAAATCTTTAAATTTGTTAATATTACGACCTGATTGGTAGCCAAAGCGCTTAAATATTTCAAATGGTGTTTCTATATTTAGTATCGAAAGATTGAATTCCAGTGATTTTGATAGAATTTCTGTAGTAAAGTTTTGTTTGTTGACTGAAATAGTACAGAGGCAAGGCTCATTGCTTGTGATTTGCAAAAACGTATTGATAATACAGGCATTGTCTTGTACATTGTTTTTTACCGACAATAGGTATAAACCGTAACTCGCTTTAAATAAGGCAGAGTAAGATTGTTTTTCCATGAACTATAGTTTTATTGCTTCTTTCAATGTCCGTGTTCTGCCTCTTCTGCTTCTTCAAATGTTTTATGAACAGTACTGTGCGGATGTTCTACAGGCGCATAAATGGAATAGAGTTTCAACGGTTTATTACCGGTATTGATAATATTGTGCCATTTGCCGGCAGGCACGATGATTACAAAATCCTTTTCAGCATTTTTGATAAAGGTTAATTCATCATCACACGCTCCCATCATCACTTTGGCTTCGCCATCTTCGATGCGTAAAAACTGGTCGGTTTCGGAATGTTGTTCTAATCCGACTTCGCCGCCCACCGGAATTGACATTAATGTAACCTGAAGTAGTGTACCTGTCCACAATGCTGTTCTGAAATTATCATTTGCCATAGTGTAATCATCGATATTCAGTACAGCAGGTTCTGCACCATAATCTGTCAAAACTACGTTAGCAACATGCTCTATATCGGAATCGGTTTGGGGATTTTGATTACATGACATTGTGCTCCATCCCAAGAGCAACAAGCATAAGAAAAATAAAATGGATGTGTTTTTCATACTGCTTTAATTTAGGTTAATATTTGATAATTTTTGTTGTTTCTTCATTTACTTTAATAAAATAGATTCCTGCGGGCAAGTGTGAAATATTGATTACCACCTCGTCAGCCTGCGGCTGCCACCCCTCCATAAATGGAGGGGAATTTTCGCCGTCATTCCGAGCGTAGCGATGAATCTCCTGCCTTTTCCCAATCATATCAAAAACCTCTATACTCACTACTTGATACTCACTACTCACTACTATTTTCCCCGTAGTTGGGTTAGGATAAACAAAGAAAGAAGATCTTTTCTGCATATCCGCTATGTTTACATTGTTTGGGATACGAATGATAATGCTTACGGGAATATGATCAGATGTAGTTGCATAGTAATTTGGGATGGTTTTAGTAGCAGAGACCTCGTTGAAAGCGCTGCCGGATAAATATTCATCTAATAATTCGTTTGATATGATTATGTTATCTATTACAGAATTGCCGTAGTAATAGTTTGTCAATCCGGCAGTTACACCTTTATAGTGTGTGTCATCATCCATAAAATTTTTATATGGAGAAACACCGCCACAAGTAGTACACATTGTTCCATACAAGTAATCGTTAAAATCGCCTAAAATGACCACTCTTGTTGTGTTAAAGTAGCTGTCTAATAAATTTTTTAGGGCAATAGAAGCATTTTTACGACGTGTATAACTTGATACATCCGAATATGCTTTAGCATGGATATTAAAAAATGCAATTGGGATTTGTTTATCTCCAACAATGAAATCTACATCATATAAAACGGGGAAACGTCCACTTGACCAATCGTATGAAGTTCCACCGTTTGTGATAAGGGAAGAAGACATGAGAATTACTTTCGATTTTTTATAAATAATTCCTTGGCTTTGATTACAGTTCCCAACTTTCCATGGCACAATTTTCCCAGCCCAATCGCTGCCCAAACGTCTAACGAGCGTATCAATAGTAGTATAGGTGTTACTTGTACCTACCTCTTGCAAGGCAATAAAATCGGAGTCCATTGTTTTAATAAGCGAAACCACATTATTAATCTGCAATTCTCTATTTGAAGGTCCGTTAGACAAACAACTGAGCCACTCCACATTCCATGTTGTTACTTTAAAATCGTAGGATTGCGCTTCTGCGGTTTGGATTGAGAAAAAGAGGAGAAATATAAGGACTCTCCAAAAAGTAGTTGTTTTTTTCATAGACAAAGTTATTTTATTAGTGTTAATAGTTGATTAATCTTAACGATTAAGTTTCACTTTTTATTCTTTTATATCGCACTAAAAACAAATAACACCGTTATCAAAATCAATCCACCCATAGCCTTATTGAGCGCCAGCCCTTTTTTTTGATATACTTTTATAACATGATAAACGGCAACCGGCAACAAACAAAGAAAAAGATAGGAGGGAAGAGGTTTAGATTGGAGGATGTTGTAAACCGACATTAAAATAAAGGGCAACAACACCAACACCGCATGGTAATGCTTTGCATTTCTTTCTCCAATGAGGATGGGAACTGTTTTACGATATTTTCTGTCGTTTTCCATATCGCGGATATTATTCACATTCACTACTCCGGTAATTAAAAAGCCCATGGAAACTGCCGGAAGAAAAATTGCAGCGGGCAATGATTTGGTAAGCAGGAAGAACGTTCCTGCCACGGCGGTAATTCCAAAAAAGAGAAATACTGCCAAATCGCCCAGCGCCCTGTAACCGTATGGTTTTTTACCTATCGTGTAAAAAATTGCTGCCAAAACTGCAAGAAGTCCGGTTAAAAACATTATTAATGAGCCTGTTGAAAAAATATCTTTGAATGCTAAATAGATAAACACACTTCCGGTTACTACTGCAATTGCGGTCAAAATTCCGATCATGATTACTACCTCTCTCACGGATAGTTTTCCCGAAATCAACATCGTTTCATACCCGATGCTTTCAAATGAGTCGTTTCCCGATTGATAATCACCCACATCATTGGCAAGGTTGCAGGTAAGATGCAAGGCAGCGGCAGTGAGGAGCGCCAAGCCGAACAACAGCCATGAGAAATAACCGAACGAATTAGCCAATAAAGCGCCCATCACAATCCCCGAAAGAGAAAGAGGGAGCGAAAATAGCCGCAACGCTTTAATGCCATAATAAATCTTTCGCATTTTTAAAAATTGAGGTCGCAAAAATATAGTTTTATAGAAAAAACTATTTTTGCCACTCATTTAATTGAACATTCTAAAAAAAATATGAAGAAACTGCATCTCTTATTGGGATTTACAATCTGTTTTTTCTTTCTTCAAGCGCAGGAAATTGACACGGGAGAGGCTGAAATGGAAGTGATTACCATAAAAGAATGGAACTTTTTGTTATGTTTGAACAGTTCCGGTTTTAGTGTAGGTTTTCAACAAGGAAAAACTCCCAATTACAAAGACAAACATTTATGGGAGGTTGAGTTTTCATATTGTATTCATTATAAGTCTGTTTTAGGAAAGACCCGTCCGGATGGAAGATCTTTTTGCTTTGGAAAACTTTATGACCTTTTTTTCCTTCGCGGAGGGTACGGCTATCAACGTATTATTGCTCACAAACCTTACTACGGTGGTGTGCAAATCAGATACTTCATCGCAGCAGGCGCCTCTATTTGTTTTGGTTTGCCTACTTATTTAGACATAATAAAGTTGGATACCATAAAGGGACTTTACACAGAATCGGAGCGTTTTAATCCCAATAATCCGGATCACCATATCGGAAATATTTTTGGGGCAGCGCGTTTTTTTAACCGGTTTCATAAGATTGCCGTGCGCCCCGGATTTTATGCTAAAACCGGACTAAATTTCGATTTTAGCAACAATCCTCTGAAAATGCAGGTGTTAGAAGTAGGTGTTTCTATGGATATGGTGTTTCCGTTTATCCAACAAATGGCACATAATAGAGCAAAACCGGCTTATTTTTACGCCTATATTGCCTATTCTTTTGGTAAGAAAAAACCGAGGTATGAATAAAAAATCTCTTACTTTTCAGCATCAAAAACCTCCATATTGGAAATATCCGTACCGTTGATTTCAAAACGGATAAAAGTTATGCGGGTGTGTGGACCGAGTTTTCCGCCACCGCCCGGATTCATAAAAAGCCACCCGTTCTTTGCATCGTTCATAATTTGCAAAATATGGGAATGCCCACCTACTACAATAGTGGGCTTTGCTTTCTTGAATAAAGGCAGCACTTCAGGATAGTAATATTTTGGATTTCCGACAATGTGTTTGAGGAAAACAGTATGTTCTTCACATTCAAAGACCTCTACTTCTTTGTATTTTCCAATAATATCCCAACCGTCGCAGTTACCGTAAACAGCTCTAATTTTGGTTATTGTCGACAGTTGGTCTAAGATATCGGTAGATACCATATCACCGGCGTGCCATACTTCGTCGCACTCAGCAAAAAAGTCAAAGATTTTAGGGTGAATAAATCCGTGTGTGTCTGAGATGATTCCAATTTTCATGATGTAAAAAATTTCGGCAAAAATAAGATTTGTCCGCAGATTCACTCATATTTTCAAAGAAAAGGCGTTTTCTGTTGCGGCCATAAATTTGATTTCACTTTTTCTTTATACTTTATTTCTACAACATTGGATGTACTCAATAAATTTTAACGCCTGGTTATCGAAGTAATAATATTTTGGTGTTGCCGGTTCATAAGCGAGCGTAGAAAACTCAAAAATTTGAACAGAGACAAAATTTCCATCCTTTGACATTAAAATTTCAAAATAAGAGTTACCTGTATCAATGAATGTTACCTTTTTTTCATTTTCAAATTTTCCGTTTTCCAACAGATTTTGAGCAAAATTTAGCTCATCTCTTGAAAAATAGTATTTTAGAGATTTAATTCCACTTCCTGTTTTTTCATAAATCATTCGTTTTGATTTTAATATCCATAAAAATATTCCTACAGGGATAAAGCAAACTCCTATTATTATAAGAGCAAATTTCAAATTATCTCCTGTATTGAAGAATATGGAATGACAAGTTAATAGAAGTCCAACCGCTACTATTATTATTGAAATTAATACATTTGTGATGTCTTGTTTTTTAATTATATGCGAACAACTATCTTGTTCAATATTTTTTGTGTTAGTGTCCATTTTATTATTGTTTAAGATTATTAATGAATTGATTTTTTGTTAATTTCTCCGAATGGCTAATATTTTAATTAGCATACAGATGACACTGATTAAACAGATAAACTCAGATAACATTCTCTTCAAATACTGAAGTGAGTACTATGAAGATGAAACGATGTGGTTTATTTTTCTATGGAAATCTTTAAAATCTGCAGCTTCTTTGTTTCAAAAAACTAAATAATAATCTTCCTCAACCCAAACACTTGGAACCAACTTGAAAAGAAGAAAGATAAAAGTGTTTTTTCAAAATAATTAGATATAAAAAAATGAGATGAGTATTGATTTTTGAAAATAAGGTTACAAAAATGATTATTGTGAGAAAATCCGTTTTGAGATTTTGTTTTTGTTGTAGTTAAAAGATATCCACTTATTGTTGGAGATGATTGGTTTATAGATTGCTCGGCATCCCCAAAAAAGTAGGGAGCAGCAGAAAATACTGTTTCACTTGAATAATCTTCATTTGAGAAATTGACTGAAATGGGAAACAACCTCAAAAGGAAGTTGCCGGCAAGAGCAAAAAGTATGATCCCTATTGTGTTTCTGTATTTTTTCATACAAAAATTTTTCTCAAAAAATTGTGCGCAAAAATATAGGAATTTTTCAAAGATTTCTTTTGCGAAATTTGAGTGAAAGAGTTTCATGGATTCAATATCATACTTCTATACGGTAATCTCTCCCCTTAACGAAACCCCCATATAATGTTTTACCTCCTCGTTGGTAAGTCCTTCGCCTAAGAAGTACATCAATTTGGCAACAGCAGCTTCTGTGGTGATGTCATGTCCGCTGATTACACCGATTTTTTTGAGTAACAAACTAGCGCCATAACGTCCCACTTCTACGGTACCTCCTCCTTTGCACTGAGTAACGTTCACAATGACAATTCCTTTTTTTACTGCTTCCTCCAAAATGGAGATAAATTCGGGATTTGATGGAGCGTTGCCTGAGCCGAAAGTTTCTAAGATTATGGCGCGTAAACCATCGGTATTAAAAACCGACTGCATTGCCTGTCTACTAATTCCAGGGTAGAGTTTTAGGATTGCGATATTTTCATCCATTTGGGTATGCAGCTTCAACAAATGGTCTGTTACCGGACGAATAAAAGCATCGTTGTATTTGATGTGCACTCCCACTTCAGCCAATTTGGGGTAGTTGGCAGAATGGAAAGCGTTAAAATGTTCAGCATTATCTTTGTAGGCGCGATTTCCTCTGAGAAGTGAATTTTCGAAATAGATGCACACTTCGGGAACTCTGGGTTTTCCATCTTTCTTTGCAGCGGCTATCTCAATGGAATTGAGGATATTTTCCCGTCCGTCGGTACGCATTACCCCCAGCGGGAGTTGCGAACCGGTAAGGATCACCGGTTTGGAGAGGTTTTCCAACAGGAAACACAATGCAGATGCCGTATATGCCATAGTATCCGTACCGTGAAGCACCACAAAGCCATCATAATCATTATAATGCTCATAAATTAAAGTGGCCAACCGCACCCAAAAGTCAGGGTTGGTATCTGAGGAGTCAATGAGGGGCAGCATCTCTTTCACGGCGATTTCAGCATTCACCAAACTCAACATCGGCAAGTGGATGTAAATATCATCGAAAGGGAATGGCTCAAGCGCACGGGTCTCTTTATTCATTAACATCCCGATAGTGCCGCCGGTATAGATTACTAATATTTTAGATTTCAGAGACATAGGTTTTGTATTGAGGTGTGCAAAAATATGAAAATAATCCGCAGATTTACGCAGATTAATACAGATTTTTTTTATTTCTTCTTTTATCTTTTTTTATTCTACTTAATTCTTAAAGTTCTTTTTCTTTAAAATTCCTTCCAAATTCTTCTCATCGAGAAATTGTGTTTTTGTAAAAACTGCATTTTTTGACAACTTTTATGTTAAAAAAACGACTTATTGTACATTTTCAACATTCTGAATGTAAGGAAAATAGTTTTATATTTGACGCGAGAATCATCCACAGATTATCACAGATTAACACAGAAAAATAATCTGTGAAAATTTGTGTAAATCTGTGGATATAATTATTAGACCTATGAATTATCTATACAAAAATGAAACTTACTCCATAATTGGAGCAGCAATGGAAGTACATAAAATACTTGGTGCTGGTTTTTTAGAAGCTGTTTACCAAGAAGCGCTTGAAAAAGAATTTCTTCTGCGAAATATTCCTTTTAAGCGTGAAAAACAACTCAAAATTTGGTATAAGAAACAAGAATTATCGAAACATTATGTTGCTGATTTTGTTTGCTATGACCAAATTATTGTGGAAACAAAAGCATCTTCAAATCTCACGAATGATAATTTGGCACAAATCATCAATTATTTAAAAGCCACTAAAAATGAGATAGGACTGTTGATTAATTTTGGGCAAAAAAGTTTAGAATATAAACGCATAATCTTTGATAATAATAAAATGAAATCATCCACAGATTACGCAGATTAACACAAAAAAATAATCTGTGAAAATTAGTGTAAATCTGTGGATCAACACAAAAAAATAATCTGTGAAAATTAGTGTAAATCTGTGGATCAACACAGAAAA
>JAITUN010000135.1 GCA_031286285.1 Bacteroidales bacterium
CAACTGATGAAAAAATATGGATTAGACACGCCGAATGTTGTTCTTGCGGTTGAGAAAGTGTTGGAAAGAAGCCAGAAGTAAGAAGCCAGAAGCCAGAAGTTAGAAGTAAGAAGATAGAAGTAAGAAAACCTCATTAACCTTAAATCTTTAAATCTTTAAATTTTTAAATCTTTAAATTTATTAACCATTGAACACCTCCGCTATGATTTTCGCAGCCGGATTGGGCACTCGCCTTTATCCCTTAACGGCTCACAAGCCCAAAGCGCTTGTAGAATATCAAGGGAAAACTTTATTGGAACATACTTTGAATAAAATAATGGATGCGGGCATCAAACATATTGTGATAAATGTGCATCATTTTGGAGAACAAATTATTGAGTTTATTAACCAACACCATTTTAACGCCCAAATTGAGATCTCTGATGAAAGAGAAAGGTTGATGGATACTGCCGGTGGACTTAAATTCGCTGAACCTTTTTTCAAAAACTGCGATAAGATCCTTTTATATAATGTAGATGTGATTTCAAGTATAGATTTGAAGAAGTTTTGCAATAATTCTCAATTGTCAATTCTCAATTCTCAATTCTCAATTGCTTCCCTTGCCGTGCGCCACCGACAAACTGCACGCTACTTCCTTTTTGAAGAACCGGAATTAAGATTGTGTGGATGGGAAAACAAGCAAACCAACGAAAAAAGACTGTGTTACGAAGTAGAAAATCCTACTTCATTGGCATTTAGCGGTATTCATATAGTAAACAAAAAAATTCTTGAACTTATACCGAAAAACAAAAAAATATCGTTCACACCACTATACTTGGATTTGGCAAAAGAGTACGTTATTAATGGGTATTTGCATGATGAGGATACTTGGAAAGATATGGGGAGTTAAAAAATTAATAAAAAAATGAATAAAAAGATCATCATTCTTATTTTAGGATTAATTATTTGCGGGGTTGGAATTTATGCTATATGTGATTCTATTGTGGAGACAGTGCACGCACCGTCTCTATCAGACGTCCCTCAGCCTCTTTACGAAAATGTATTGACCTCCCCTCCCCTCCCTGATCACATTGAGTTTTGCGGGGAAGCCGTGCCGCTACATCTTTATTGGGTAAAAGAAGGGATTGACCGAGAACTTATTATACAATGCTACCAACATTCTCGAACTTTGTTAGCTCTAAAACGATCTACACGTTTTTTCCCTGTAATTGAACAAATTTTAAAAGAAGAAAATGTTCCCGATGACTTGAAATATTTGTGTGTAGCAGAAAGTAACTTAGAAAACGTGGTTTCACCTGCAAAAGCAACCGGTTTTTGGCAATTTATGGAAACAACCGGCAAAAACTACGGATTGGAAATTACTGAACAAGTTGACGAGCGTTACCATTTAGAAAAATCTACTCTTGCTGCTTGTAAATACTTAAAAAAACTTAAAAGTCAATTCGGGAGCTGGGCATTGGCGGCAGCAGCCTACAATATGGGAGAAGCAGGACTGTCAACAAATATGAAAGAGCAACAGGTGGACAATTACTGGGAACTGTTTTTGAATCAGGAAACCTCACGATACCTAAGCCGATGTATAGCTTACAAACTGATCTTTGAAAACCAAGAATTGTATAACATTCGTATGGCATCTACAGAATTTTACAAGCCAATTGATTACAAAGAGATTGTGGCTACAAAAAGTATTGAAGACTTAAGAATTTATTGTAAAGAGAACAATATTTTGTATCGCCAACTCAAAGAGCTAAATCCATGGTTGAGAAGCACAAAACTGACAGTAGGGGCAAATAAAAGTTATACGTTGAGGGTTAATAATTAAATGGTTATTATTTTTTTGCCGCATGAAAAAATCAATAATTAATTCGAATTGGCTCCCCCTATTAATCATCGTTGGAATAACATTGGGTATTTATGCTCAGGCTATAAAGTTCGATTTTATTTATTTTGACGAAAATACTATTCTTCTACAGAATAAATCGTTCTTTACAACCCAGTTTTCTATTAAGAAAACATTCACTACCGATGCATTTATCTATCAGGAAAGCGCATTCTATCGTCCTTTGCAAAATTTGAGTTTCGCACTGGATGCTTTTGTAGCCGGGGATATTAAACCTTGGGCGTATCATCTCTCCAATCTGATTATTTTTGTTTTAATTGGCATTTCGCTTTACTACTTTTTGTTACAATTAAAATTTACACCAAAATATGCACTTTGCTGCACATTGCTGTTTCTTGCCAACCCGCTCAATGTTTGGTCGGTAGTTTGGATTCCCTCGCGGGGAGACCTCTTCGTTACGCTTTTTACCCTACTTGCTTTTATTTGTTTTATTAATTTCTTAAAAACAAATAGATTCACTGCTCTTTTTATGACTTTCATCAGTTTTTCATTGGCTTTGTTTTCTAAAGAAACTGCAGCTCTAATTCCGTTTTTATTTTTGTTGTTTTTTATATGTGAAAACAATATAGATGTTCATTCCAACCTCTTTAATAAAATATTCGCAAAAATCAATTACAAACATCTCCTCCTTGCTACACTCATGTTTTGTATAGGTGTTCTATGGTTCTATCTTCGTTATCATGCTATTTTACATTATGAAAAGATAATAAATATAAATGATTTTCTCTTCAATCTGCTTAATTTCCCGGTTGTATTGTCTCAAATTGTTTTTCCATACGAATTCTCCCCTTTCCCAAAATTTTCGTTTACTAAAATAATCTTAGGAAGTTTAATAATGGTTATATTAATAATAATCATTGTTAAGAAAACAGATACTTCAAGATGGGAAAAACTATTTTTTGTAGCATGGTTTATCCTATTCCTCTTTCCAACGTTATTTATAAGAGGAATTGATGTTGATTATTTTGAACACAGATACCTGCTCCCTCAGATTGGCATTTTAGTATTGCTCGCCAAAACCGCAAAAACTATTTATCAAAATATCAGGCATAAATTAAAATTCCGGATAACTGCATTATCGCATTCTCTCATTACTCTTATGATTCTTATTTTCGGAATAACCTCCTTTGTGAAAGCGCGCACTTTGAAAAATATTTTTACCGTAGTGGAAGCCGTGGATAAATACAAAGGAAACGGGGTGAATCCATACACTAATAGGGGTTCATATTATGTTGATAATGAAATGTATGACAATGCGATTAAGGATTTTAGCAAAGCGCTTCAATTCAACCCGAAAAATGTGGTTGCCCTAAATAATTTAGCTAAACTAAATATGCTCTACGAAGAGTATGAAAATGCTATTGCACTTTATAACATCTCTATTTCCATAAATAACCGGTTTGAAGGGGCTTTTTATAACCGTTCGCTTGCGAAAACTTTCTTGGGCGATTTTGAAGGCGCTCTGCAGGATATTGATTCTGCAATATTGATAAACAACAAGGTTGCGTTGTTGTATAATAATCGAGGGGTGTTGAAAATGAATATGGGATTTTCAATAGAAGCAATTTCCGATTTTGATGAAGCTATTAAATTAAGTAAATCAACATATACAGAAGCTTTTGGAAATAGAGCTTTTGTACAATATCGATTAGGTTTTTTTGCTGAAGCGATGCAAGATTGTGAAAAAGCATTACAATTGGAACCGGACAATATAGAGTTGCTTATGTTCAAAGACAGTATCCAAAATAGGCTTTTTAACATTTATTAACATTTTTTTATTGTTGATAATTAGCTACATACTATTTTATTTAACGTTCATTAACGAAACGTATGAAACAAAATATATTTTTGCCGTCGAAAGTAAGTAGCAAGTTATAAATATTGCATGATGAAAAACATATTATTCTATTAACCATTTTAAAATTATATTTTTATGAAAAAAATTTATTCTTTAACATTTTTTAGTCTGATCTTCTTTGTGCTTTTCGGCACATTACAAGCGCAAACTCCAATTTATCAGTTGCCCAACAACGGTTTTGAAACGTGGTATAACGAAACTTCAAATGCAGGCAGTATCGTTCCCACAAACTTTAACTCATTCTACAGCGCATCTACAACCATGATAACAGCAATTGGAGTAGCAAAACGTTGCGACAGTTCTAGAGACGTGCGTGCTAATGCTACCGGTACTTTTTCTCTTTACATGTATTCTACTGCTGTTATTGGAGTTAGAGCCAATGGAAATGTTACTACAGGAAGGATGGCTATGGGAAGTACATCTGCAAGTAATTCCGCAAATTATAACTGGACAGAATACACAACGAGCGCACCCAAGTTTTACCAGGAGATGACCGGAACTCCAGATTCTTTAGATTTTTGGGTAAAATATCTACCCGGAAGAAACCAAAACCCAAATACAACGGATAAAGGAAGAATAAGAGTTTACATTCACGGAACAGGTCCTTGCAGAGATGCACCGGCGTATCCATCCGGAATGACTGAAGTGACTCAATATTATGGAAAAGCAATAAAAGAGTTTTTAAAAGAAGATGGGGGTTGGAATAATTATCAAGTACCCTTTGAATATACCGGAACCAATACAACTAAAAACGCCAATGGAAATTATTACATATTGGTATCCATGACCACTAATAATACGCCGGGAGGAGGGGCAGATAATCCGGATCAGGTTTGGTTCGATGACCTTATTTTGATCTATAATAAGCGTTTGGCAGATTTGCGGGCAAATGGAGTTACCATCCCCGGATTTAATCCTAATGTTACGCACTACAATTACAATGCTTGTAGTGGTGGAGGAAGCATTCCCACTGTAACGGCAACTGCGCAATCAACAAACAATCCGGTTGTGAATATCGTTCAAGGAACGAGTACAAACCCCAATGCAACAGTTACTGTTACCCACGGTGGAGAATCGAAAATCTACACCATCCATTTCCTTATTCCAAAAACAAGCAGTTTTTCTGCTACTGCCTGTGATTCTTACACTTGGTCTGGAACAACCTATTCATCATCAGGAAACTATACGAAAGTATTTCAAACTACAGAAGGCTGCGACAGTACCGTTACACTTAATCTCACCATCAATAATTCTAAAACCTCACAATTTTCCCAAACTGCATGCGATTCTTACACTTGGGCAGGAACAACTTATTCTACATCAGGAAGCTATACTAAAGTATTTCAAACCTCACATGGATGCGACAGTACAGTAACTCTGAATTTAACAGTAAACTATTCAAAAACCTCGCAATTCAGTGCAACAGCCTGCAATTCTTATATTTGGGACGGGACAACTTATACCGCTTCCGGAAATTACAGTAAAAAATACCAAACCTCTCAAGGCTGCGACAGTACCGTTACTCTAAATTTAACTATTAATCTATCTAAAACAACCACCATTAGTCCTGTAGCATGTGACTCTTATACTTGGGTTTATCCGGGAGGCTCAACCACCTACAATTCATCCACTTCTGAAACAAAACATTTTTTCACTTCTGCAGGCTGTGATAGTACGGTTACTATGAACTTGACCATTAACAATTCCAAAACTTCAAGTTTTTCCGCTACCGGCTGTGATTCTTATACCTGGGATGGAAGAAATTACACAAATTCAGGAGACCATATTTGGGTATATAAAACCACGAAAGGCTGTGACAGTACAGTAACCTTACATTTAACCATCAACCCGTCAAAAACCTCTGAATTTTCTGCAGAACAATGCTACTCATATATTTGGGATGGAAGAACTTACACCACATCCGGCAATCATGTTTACACCTATCAAACCACCAAGGGCTGTGACAGTACAGTAACCCTGCATTTAACGATTCACCCTGCTGAATTTATTACGCTTAATCAAGATGCGTGCGTTTTCTATACATGGGATGGAACTACCTATTACGAATCAGGAGCATACACAAAAGTATATATCAACAGATTTGGTTGTGACAGTACAGTAACATTAAATCTCTTTATTAAGGATCAGTTATCCTATGATATATATGATACTTCTTGCGATTTTTATTCCTGGGAAGGATTCAATATTACCAATTCAGGTATCTATGCTAAAAAACACACTTCTGTAAATGGCTGCGACAGCATCGTTTATCTACATATAACCATTAATAAGTCTTACAAGAACACAGTTTATGTAAGTGCATGCGATTCTTACACTTGGGAAGGAAACACATATACTTCTTCTACTACAGACACTAAATTTCTTCAAAGCAACGCAGGTTGTGATAGTACAGTAACCATGCACTTAACGGTTAATTACTCTACTTCCTCCGAATTTTGGGCTTCAGGCTGCGATGTTTATTATTGGGATGGAAGAAGCTATAATACATCAGGAGAATATGTTTACGTATATCAAACTTCAAAAGGCTGTGACAGTACAGTCACATTGCATTTAACAATTAATCAATCAATTGCTACAGAATTTTCAGTCCATACCTGCTCATATTATCTTTGGAGTGGAAATCTATATTTTAATTCCGGAGATTATGTGAAACATTTTCAAACAATTCATGGATGTGACAGTACGGTAACTTTGCATCTTACTGTATCACAAGAACCGATCTATTCCTCATTTAGCGCAGCTGCTTGTGATTTTTATACTTGGAACAATCAAACTTATTATGGTACAGGAAGT
Organism: Bacteroidales bacterium; assembly: GCA_031286285.1. GTDB lineage: Bacteria > Bacteroidota > Bacteroidia > Bacteroidales > WCHB1-69 > WRNX01. The sequence continues at coordinate 6,573 of JAITUN010000135.1, forward strand.
TATACACAAACTCTTACGTCAACTTATGGTTGTGATAGTATTGTAACTTTACATTTAACCATTCAACATCCTCAGAAAATAAATATCTATGCTTCTGCTTGTGAATCTTATACATGGAATGGAACAACATATACGCAATCAGGAAACTATACAAAAAAATTCCTTTCCTATTTAGGGTGTGATAGTACTGTAGTTTTACATTTAACCATTCAACATTCCCAAATAAATGATATTTATGTTTCTGCTTGTGAATCTTATATTTGGAATAACATAACATATACACAATCAGGGAATTATACCGAAAAATTTCTTTCCTATTTGGGGTGTGATAGTACGGTAATTTTACACTTAACCATCAATCATTCTACTTCTGAGCAACATAGTGGAAGGGTTTGCCGTAATAAACCTTATAGCGGATATGGTTTTGAAATCACAGGAGTACAAAATGCAAATGAAGGCACTTATATGTATGAAAGAATTGAGACCAATTCAAATGGTTGTGAACACAAAGTAGAATTAACTTTAACAGTACTTCCTACTTATGATTTGAATTTCACTGGAGAAGTCTGTGCCGGTGAAACATACAACGAAAACGGTTTTAATATTCCAACCACTACTGATCAGGAGGGTTATCATTCTTATGAATACAAATATCTTACTTCTGAAGGATGTGATAGTATTCGACATCTGACATTACATATCACTATTTGCGAAAATATTGGTGAAAACAACTTAACAGAATCTATAATACTTTTCCCTAACCCTGCGAATCAGTTTGTAACCATCTCTTCGCCTCAAAATATTACGATTACCAATTTAAAAATACTTGATATTCGTGGCAAATTAGTGATTCATCAACCATTTGAATCCATTATAGAAAGAAAAATTGATATTTCATCTCTTCAAAAAGGTGTATATTTTGTACGTATTGAAGCAAATGATGGAATTATTGTAAAGAAGCTTATTATTCAATAACTAGAATTTGTTTTTTTTAAAAGCCGTTAGAAATTCTATCGGCTTTTTTTTTCTTATCAGAAAAAAACTATTTTTGCCCGTCAAAAAAAAAAAATCTATGTCAAAGAGAATTTTAGTGGTTACCGGCGGGGGCGATTGTCCGGGCTTAAATGCTGTTATCAGAGGAATTGTAAAAAGCGCCAAATTAGATGGAAATTGGGAAATTATCGGCTGTGTAGAATCTTACAACGGATTACTAAAAGATAATATAGAAATTCTGCCTCTTACCGAAAAAGAGGTTGCAGGTATTCATATTAAAGGAGGCACTATCATTAAAACTACGAATAGAGGTGGTCCTTTTCAGTTTCCGGTACAACAATCTGATGGCTCGTGGAAAACAGAAGACCGTTCGCAACTATTACTGCAACGCTTGGATGATCTTGGCATTGAAGCCATCATCAGCATCGGTGGAGACGGTTCGCAACGTATTTCGCTTGAATTAGTAAAATTAGGAGTTAATATTGTTGGCGTTCCAAAAACCATTGACAACGATCTTTCCTGTACCGATTTTACTTTCGGTTTTCAAACGGCTGTACAAATTGCAACTGAAGCCGTTGATAAATTGGTAACTACTGCTGAAAGCCATAACAGAGTGTTTATTATGGAAGTCATGGGAAGAGACGCAGGCTGGATAGCCTTACATACTGCCTTAGCCGGTGGCGCCGAAGTGTGTATCATCCCCGAAATACCTTACAATCCTAATATTATTGCAGAAAAAATTGAAACACGGTATAAAAATGGCGAAGGCTTTTGCAACATCGTGATTGCTGAAGGCGCTAAAAGAATGGATGGAGAAGTGACCGGAAAAGAGCCTACAGCAGTTGGAGACCAACATATTAAGTTGGGAGGAGCAGGAGATAAACTAAAACTTGAACTTGAACAACTTGGTGTGCAACATGATATTCGCGTTACCGTTTTAGGACACTTGCAAAGAGGAGGAGTTCCCATTGCTTATGACCGAATATTGGCTACTGCTTTTGGTGTAAAAGCTTTTGAGTTAGTGAAAGAAAAAAAATATGGAAATATGGTAGTGTATAACCATCCCGAAATTACTTATGCCCCTCTTGAAAAAGTGGTCGAAAAACTAAATTTTATTAACCCAAAAACAAATTCATTACTAAGTTCTGCGAAAAAATTAGGAATATCATTTGGAGACAAAGAAAATATTTAATAATTACAAAATTAAAAATTTAATATTCAATGATTAATTTAAAATTCAAAATTCAAAACTCAAAATTACTTTTACCTTTTTACCTCTTCTCTTTCTTACTTTTTCTCCTCCTCACTTTTTCAAGTTGCGACAAACAAGAAATGCTGTATGGGAGTTGGAACCTCCAAACCGCAACCATGAACGGAAAACCTCTCAACGACTCGTTACAGTTTAATGCGATACCCGCATATACTTATTACTCATTTCTTTATGAAAACAGACTAACGGTTAGAACTTTTGCAATGGGACAAATTACTTCGTCGCCTGATGGATTTTACAAATTGGATAAAAAATTAAATTTAGAAATGAGTTTTACTATTCTGCATAAAAGGTATAACATTAGAGCAAAAATAAAAAAACTGACAAAAAAAGAATTGAACTTAGAATATGAAGAAAACGGAAATAAATTTTTTTTAAAGCTTTTTACTAAATAAAACATTTAAAATACAAAAATGGTTTTTGACACAATTTGTTCTATTTCAAGTCCTCAAGGTATTGGGGCGATCTCTATAATTAGAATTTCAGGAAAAAAGGCTGTTGAAATCACTTCTTATCTCCTCCAAAATCGAGACGATTTCCTCACTCTGCCTGCAAATTTTGTAAAACAAGTTAATATTTTTGAGGATGATAAATTAATAGACCAAACGATGGTAACGAAATTTGTTGCCCCAAAATCTTATACCGGTGAGGATTTGGTTGAAATCACCTGCCATGGCTCAAAATTCATTCAACAAAAAATAATTGAATTATTATTAAAAAACGGAGCACGTTTGGCAAAACCGGGAGAGTTTTCCATGCGTGCTTTCTTAAACGGAAAATTAGACTTAGCACAAACTGAAGCTATTGCCGACTTAATTGAATCACAATCGGAAATATCTCATAAATTAGCAATTAACCAATTGAAAGGAAATTTTTCTGCACGTATAAAAAGATTGCGATCCCAATTTGTGGAATTGGCTGCGCTTATTGAATTGGAACTCGACTTCAGCGAAGAAAATGTGGAGTTTGCAGACCGATCAAAACTGAGATCTCTTTTACAAACACTCAAAGAGGAAGTAGCCAAACTTACCGATTCTTTCAAGTTGGGAAATGTCTTGAAAACAGGAATCCCCGTCGCTATTATCGGAAAACCTAATGTTGGAAAATCAACGCTGCTCAATTGTTTGTTGATGGATGAACGTGCAATCGTTTCTCACATCCCCGGAACCACCCGCGACACTGTGGAGGATAATTTTACCATTAATGGTACAAATTTCAGATTTATTGATACTGCCGGACTTAGAATTACCGAAGATGAAATTGAAACATTTGGCATTGAGCGCACTTTCAAAGCAATTGACAAAGCCGAGATCATTCTCTATATGATTGATATTTCCGATACCTCGTTAGAAGATGTAGAAAAAGAGTTGCTGTTTTTAGAAAATGAGATTGACTTTATTCATAAAAAACTGATCATTGTTGCCAATAAAATTGACCAACTCAACGAATTGCCAAAGCATTTCACAGAATGGAACGATTACGACATCGCTTTCATCTCCGCAAAACGCAACGTAAATATTGAAGAAATACGTGAACTACTCACACAACATATTGACCTCCACAATATTTCGGATACGACATTGCTTACAAATGCTCGTCATTACGACATTATGCTCAAAATTGAGCAAGAGATCAATACTATTGAAACCGGTTTTGCACAAAAACTCCCCACCGATTTAATTGTTATCCATATCAACAGCATCTTAAATCTTTTGGGCGAAATCACCGGCGAAATTACCAACGATGAGATTTTGGAAGCCATTTTTTCGAGGTTTTGTATCGGGAAATGAACCAAGCTATTTCAAAGGATATAATTTACCTGTTGAAACAGTGAATTGGGATAATGTGCAGGCATTTATAAAAAAACTAAATACAGCCACCGGTAAAAATTACCGTTTGCCTACTGAAGCGGAATGGGAATATGCTGCGCGCGGAGGAAAAAGCAATGGTTTTAAATACAGCGGGAGCAATGATGTGAATGCGGTTGCATGGTACGATGGCAATAGTGAAAATAAGACACACCCTGTGGGAGCAAAAACACCTAATGAATTGGGCATTTACGATATGAGTGGTAATGTTCATGAATGGTGTTGCGATTGGTATGCCGGCTATGATGGTAGTTCTCAAAACAATCCTGTAGGACCTTCATCAGGCTATCTTCGTGTGAGTCGTGGTGGCAGTTTTTCGAATTCTCCACAAAATGTTCGTGTATCTATGAGTTATATGCCATATAGGGCGTACCGTGCTGAAACAGAATTTTTTACACCCGAAAAATTGAAGAACGTGAAAAATTGAAAAATATTGAATTTGAACGGTTTGCCAAGTTTACTTTATCGTGTTCACTTCGTTCACACCATAAAGTAAATTCCACGCCAAAAATGGCGAAATAATCTGAAAAAAAGTAGTAATTTTGCCAAATTAAATAAAGCAAATTTTTGACAATGAATAAGTGGACAGAATTAAGCATAGAGTACGCAAATCAAAGGTCTTATCTTGATGATTTGTTTCAGGTTTACCCCACAATTCCTGATGGCATCAGAGAAATAAATAATGAAATTTGGAATAGCGTTGAAGTGGCATTTACAAGAAAGGACAACGATTTACTTATCCAAGAATTATTAAAATTGGATTTATTTCCGATAAAAGACAGTTACATTGCGTATCTCAAGAGGGATAAATCTGCCATTGAAAGAAATCCGAAAACGATTAACCGTATTTGTGGACGGATTTATGAAATGGGATTAGATAAATTGTTTGAAAGGTGTAGCGAGCCAAAGGAAACCAATCGACAAATTGGACCAATGTTTCGTGATTGGCTTAGAAAAAAATCACTAGGTATTCTTCCTGTTGATTTTTATGAATTTACAGCTAACAATAATGATGCAATTTTAGATGGGAGCGACCAGTTTATGATGCAATTTGCAAAACATGAATTGAATTATAATCACCCAAAAGGATTGGATTTCGTAGCACGTTTTAATGGTAAATATGTGATAGGCGAAGCCAAGTTTTTAACAGATTTTGGCGGTCATCAAAATGCGCAGTTCAATGATGCAATCGCTACTATTGAAGCCGAAAATGTAAAAGCAATTAAGATTGCTATTTTAGATGGCGTTTTATACATAAAAGGCAACAATAAAATGCACAAAGATATTATCGAAACTTATCAAAATCACAATATTATGAGTGCGTTGGTGTTGAGGGAGTTTTTGTATCAAGTATAAAGAAAAAGTTATGGAGTTAAGATTTTCACAACGAATAGGAAAAAGACCAATAAAAGAAATTTTACAAGTTGAAAATATTGATGTAGATTTGAAAAATAACTTATGGAATACAATTATTGATATTTTCAAATTAAATGATTACGGTGGTCGCGATCATAACCTTTTATCAAATCATATTTGGGCAACTTTTTTTAAACAGGCAAAAGATATGGTGCCTAATAAGGGTTATTATAATTGGCTTAGAAATTGGTTTTTCGAGCAAGCAGAATGGTGTGAAATATATGATTTTTTAGAATATCTTTATTCTTTTTATTATTATTGCCCCTATAGATTACAAGAACTATATGATTATATTAATCAGAAAAAAATAGATATTGGTGATGTATTTAATAGAATATTAGAAGAAGAACTTTCAGGCTATAGAATAATTGATGGACAAATAAGTCCAATAACTGATAAAATAGAATTGTTGTCAATTAGTGATGCAGTAGATAATTCTAATAAATGGCAGTCTGTAGCTACACATTTGAAAACATCTATTGAATTCTTCTCAGATAGAAAAAATCCAGATTATCGTAATTCAATTAAAGAATCTATATCTGCTGTAGAAGCATTATGTAAGATCATTGTTAATAATGATAAAGCAACATTGGGAGCAGCATTATCCGAGATTGAAAAACAATATGGCTTGCATGGTGCGTTAAAAACTGCCTTTTCTTCTTTATATGGATATACCAGCGATAGTGGTGGTATTAGACATGCTTTATCAGAAAATGATGGAGAAGCTACTTTTAATGAAGCAAAATTCATTTTGATTACTTGTTCTGCATTTATTAATTATTTAAAAGCACAATATGCAAAATAACCTCCTTATACAATCCGACAACATTACTGGACTTAACTACCTTTTAAATAATGGTTTCAAAGGCAGAATAGACTTGGTATATATTGACCCGCCTTATGCCACAGGAGGAAATTTTACAATTACAAACGGCAGAGCAACAACAATCAGCAATTCCAGAAACGGCGATATTGCATATACAGATACATTAAAAGGAAATGATTTTATTGAGTATTTACGTAAAAGATTGATTTTAATTAGTGAATTATTATCGGAAAAAGGCTCTATTTATCTGCATATTGATTACAAAATTGGACATTATGTAAAAGTAATGATGGACGAAGTTTTTGGTGCGGAAAATTTTAGAAATGATATTACCCGAATTAAATGTAATCCGAAGAATTTTGATAGAATTGGCTACGGAAACATTAAAGATTTGATTTTGCTTTATACAAAAACACAACACCCGATTTGGAACGAGCCTCGCAAAAAGTACTCTGAAAAAGATTTAGAAAATTTATTCCCGAAAAAAGATAAGCAAGGTCGCCGATATACTACTGTTCCCATTCATGCACCGGGCGAAACAGAAAACGGCAAATCCAATCAACCGTTCAAAGGAATGTTGCCGCCAGCAGGCAGGCATTGGCGTACTGATGTGGAAACTTTGGAACAATGGGATAGCAAAGGTTTAATTGAATGGTCATCAAAAGGAAATCCGCGAAAAATAAATTACGCAGACGAGCGAGAAGGTATGCGTGTGCAAGATATTTGGGAGTTTAAAGACCCACAATATCCCGATTATCCAACCGAAAAGAATGCTGAAATGTTGGATTTAATAGTGAAAACGTCGTCAAAAGAAAACAGCATTGTATTGGATTGTTTTTGCGGAAGTGGTACAACTCTGAAATCGGCACAAACCAATAACCGTAATTGGATTGGAATCGACCAATCCGATTTGGCAATACAAGTCACTAAACAAAAAATAAATGATATTGGAATAGATTTGTTTGCACAAAAAACGGATTATGATTTCTTAAATTTAGAGAACACACTAAATGGCTATCAAACAAATAATTACCTGCTTGAAAAAATCTAAAAGTATTGACGATAAGGCATATACGGCATATAACTTGGGTTTGGCGCAATCGGGGCATCGCCTCGTTGGAAAGTGATTGTGAAATAGCAAGTTGTGTGGCTCGTAGCAAGTTTGTTGGAAGCCCCGCCTGCCGCCAAGCCCCAAAACGAAATCCACTTCCTCCTAATTTTTCCGGTGTCTATCTTGGCTTCCGTCTCGCACACCCATAGCTTATGAATTAATGTATGTTCCATTCAACAACTTCGTATTCCGCACACCAACGTTGCCTGTAAATACCTTTTTTCAAGAAATAGAAAAACTTGAAAAAGAGGAAATATATTGGAAACATTTTTTACAAAATCCATTATTGCAAGAAGCTATTTTCTTGGCAAGTCCGGTTTTGTATGATGAGATGGGCAAATATCTTAGCGGTTATCTTACCAAAGAAAAGGATATAGAAAAATTAAAATGTGCGGTACTGCGTTATTTTTCGCGCATGACCTCGCGGTGCACACCATTTGGTTTGTTTGCGGGGTTTTCGATGGGAAGATTTGTAACAACATCTACTTCCGTTGAAGCAGAAAGTAGCCAAATGACACCCCTCTCAAACCTCAACCCCATTTACCTCATTTTCACATTATTATAAAAAAATATTATACCTCTTGACAAAAGGATTTTCCTAACGTATATTTGCGTGTCCGGTGCGACAAATAAGAACGAACTAAAAATCAACTTAATATGAAAATAGAGTATAACAATCTCTACACACATTTTGTGTTTACAACATTAAATCGAAAACCAATAATTTTGGAGCAATTTCGCAATAGGATTGAAAAATACATCACAGGAATTGTGAATAAAAAAGGCTGTAAATTATATTCAATTTACGCTAATCCCGAACATGTTCATTTTCTCGTATCGCGTGACCCACAATTAGATGAAGTAAGTTTGGCAACCATCATTGCTAATAGTTCTGAAAAATTTATTAATGATAACAAATTGAGCGTTTATTTTTTTCAATGGCAACAATATTGTTCTGCTTTTTCGGTATCTAAGTATAGTGTTCATTACGTATGTGAATATATTGAAAATCAAAGAGAACACCACAAAACGGAGAATTACGAGGAAGAGTACGGAAGGTTTCTAAAGTTTTATCAACAGACGATTCATCCAAAAGACGTTGAAAATGAGGTGAATGAGATTAAAATGCGTGAGAGCGCTTCATTTGGCTACTGAGGTTGTTTTGTTTGCGAAATTAGGTGAAAATGAGGTTTTTAAAGAGTAAATAAGCAGATTGTTTTCACTGAAAACAGAGCGAACAATCTAC
>JAITUN010000179.1 GCA_031286285.1 Bacteroidales bacterium
ATGGAGGTCAAATATTGACGATGACCGTTCATTTTTTGATAACCTTTTCTTCTTTTCTTTTTGAAAACAAGAACTTTGTCACCTTTAAGGTGGTTGAGGACGGTGGCGGTTACTGAAGCGCCTTTTACGGTGGGAACACCCACTTTTATTTTACCGCCATTATCAACAAGCATCACGCGGTCGAATGTAACTTGCGACCCCTCTTCAGCTTTGAGGCGATGAACAAAGAGTTTTTGCTCCTTTTCAATCTTAAATTGTTGCCCTGCTATTTCTACAATTGCGTACATGATAATAATTTAAGTGTTAAACATTTTTTTGGGCGGCAAAAATATAAAAAAATCAATATAAAAATTTTGACTATATACTTTTTGTAAAACTTATGCGTTTGAGAAAAGTATTTAGAAGATAGAATGTTTTAAATCTTTAAATTATTGAATAAAATATATACGCTATAGAATAGATATTTATGAGACAACTTGTGATCACTAAATCCATCACAAATCGTGATGGAGCTTCGCTTGACCGATATTTGGCTGATATTGGCAAAGAGGGGCTAATTTCAGCAGAAGAAGAGGTTGAATTGGCACGTCGTATAAAACAGGGAGACCAGGATGCCTTGGCAAAACTTACCAAAACCAATCTTCGTTTCGTGGTTTCTGTTGCTAAACAGTACCAAAATCAAGGACTGGGTCTCCAAGACCTTATTAACGAAGGAAATTTGGGCTTAATTAAAGCTGCGCAACGTTTTGATGAAACGCGTGGCTTCAAGTTTATCTCTTTTGCCGTTTGGTGGATTCGTCAAGCAATTCATCAAGCTATTGCAGACCAGTCTAGAATTGTACGCCTACCCCAAAATCAAGTAGGAACTATCAACAAATTGAAAAAAGAGATTGCCAAATTAGAGCAAAAGTTGGAAAGACCTCCCACAATTGAAGAGATTGCCAACGTGATGGACCTCCCCGAATATAAAGTAGTGGAACTATTGCGCATGAACACGCACTCCCAATCTATGGACGCATCAATCTCCCCCGATGAAGATACAAAGTTTATTGACACTTTCATTAGTACTTCCAATGAATCAACAGACCAAAACCTAATTCAAGAATCAGTAAATCAGGATGTTGAAAAAATTCTGTCAGTGCTTCCAGAACAAGAACGCGACATTCTTCGAATGTGTTTCGGTATTGGAGAACCCCACGAATATACTTTGGAAGAGATTGGAAACAGGTTTGATATTAGTCGTGAACGGGTAAGACAAATTAAAGAACGAGCCTTGAAAAGATTACGCGCTGAACAAAAAACATTAAAAAATAAAACTTTAGCAAACGTGTTTTTCCCGTAATATAGATATTCCTTGAAAAAAATTCTTATTGTAGATAAAGTTCACCCCTACCTTGAAGAGCAATTTGAGAGTAGGGGCTATTTGTGTGAAACAAAACTGCAAATATCTTATAATGAATTTGTAAAACTTGCTGATGACTACATTGGATTGGTCATTCGAAGCAAGTTTAATGTGGACAAAAAGGCTATCTCATCAAAAAAAAATCTCAAATTTATCATCCGCATCGGTTCCGGAACTGAGCATATAGACTTGCCGTTTGCTGAAGCGAACGGAATAGAAATAATCAGCACCCCTGAAGGAAATGCCACGGCAGTAGCTGAACATTGTTTGGGAATGCTTTTGGCTGCCCTTAAAAAGATGGCTACCGCCGACCACGAAGTGAGAAACGGCGAATGGCTGAGAGAAAAAAACAAAGGCAGAGAACTTTCGTCGCAAACTATTGGCATTATTGGGTTTGGAAATACCGGAAAAGCATTTGCCAAACTGCTGAGCTTTTTGGATTGCAAAATTTTGGTGTTCGATAAGTTTAAAAGTGGATTTCAAGAGAGTTACCTTGAAGAGGTTTCGTTGGATGAGTTGCTGAAACGCGCTACGGTGATCTCCTTGCACATAAACTATCTGCCTGAAAATCACTATTTCATAAATGCAGAATTATTGCAAAAAGCGAAGCAACAACCCATATTTATAAACACTTCACGCGGTTTGGCAGTAGATACTGCTGACCTGATTTTTGCTATGGATGAAGATCTCATCACTTTCGCCTGTTTAGATGTTTTGGAATATGAAAATGTGAATCTGCAAATTCCTCCACAAACGGAATGGAACGATACATTATGGAGGTTAACCCACAATAAAAAAGTTTTGCTCACACCTCACACTGCCGGACAAACAAAGGAATCGGAGTTGAGGCATGCAGAGGTTGCGGTGGAGAAATATTTTAGCCGCATAAATTTTTTTTAATTCGCAAGTAATTGAAAAACATTTTTGAACTAATCCTTTTTTTGTAGTTGAAATAGTCGTTTTAGAGAATGAAAAAAAACTATTTTCGCAGCAAATTTTGAAATATGGCGACAAGCATTGTAGTGCCTGAAAAACAAGGAAATACTATTGCGTTTTCAATAATTCAACGGATACATGAAATTAAGTAAAGTTTCAAAGATAATTCTAAAAAATAAATACAAAATGATAAACCTCAAAATTAACGACCGCGCCGTGGAAGCGCCTCAAGGAGAAACAATTTTAAACGTTTGTAAATCCATTGGAATAGATATTCCGCATCTTTGCCATGACCCCAAACTGAAACCCTTTTCTTCCTGCTTTGTTTGCGTGGTGGAGATTAAAGGATACAGAAACCACCAGCCGGCGTGCTCCACAATTGCGCAGGAAGGGATGGAGATCTTTACAGATAGCCCCGGCGTAATCAAATCACGGAAAATGGCGCTGGAACTGCTGCTCAGTAACCATTACGCAGATTGCGTGGCTCCCTGCAAACTGACTTGTCCCGCCGGTGTGGATGTGCAAGGATATATCTCTTTGATAGAGAAAGGACTCTATCAAGAAGCGGTGGCGTTGATAAAAGAAACCAACCCACTGCCGGCAATCTGCGGGCGCGTGTGCGTGCGCCCTTGCGAGGCTAAATGCCGCAGACAGTTAGCAAGCGATGCTACTCCCGTGGGGATTGATTATCTAAAGCGCTTTGTTTCCGATTTCGACTTGGTTTCAAAATCGCCTTATACGCCAAAAGTAAAACCTGCCAATGGAAAGAAAGTTGCCATTATTGGTGGCGGTCCCGCCGGATTAACCACCGCGTATTACCTGCAAATCGCCGGTTTTCAGGCAGATATTTATGAACAGAAAGAGGGCGCTGGCGGTTGGCTCAGATACGGAATTCCGGAGTATCGTCTGCCCAACGCCATTTTAGATCAGGAGATTGCGAATATCACCAAATTGGGTGTAAAAATCTTTACCCAACAACAACTTGGGAATAATTTACAATACGCTGATTTAGAGAAAAATTATGATGCCATCTTCTTGGGTATCGGCGCATGGGATGGCGACTTGCTGGGGATTGGAGAAGCCCCAGCCCCAAACTTAGTCTCCGGCATTGATTTCTTGAAAAAGAACGCCGAAACCGGCAACGACTTGGATTTGAGAGGAAAAAAAGTAGTTGTAGTGGGAGGCGGAAACACGGCTATGGATTGCTGCCGCTCTGCCCGCCGTTGCGGAAGTACCGATGTGGTTGTACTTTACCGCCGCACCGAAGCCGATATGCCCGCAAACCCCATCGAAATTCACGAATCGAAAGTGGAAGGCGTGGAGTATATCTTCCTTGCCGCTCCGAAAGCAGTTTATTACAACGACAAAGGAGAACTTACCGGATTGCAGTGCATCCGGATGAAAGCGGAGAAACTCCCCGGAAGCAGGCGTTCCAATATCGTCCCCATTGAGGGAAGCGAGTTTGACCTTCCTTGCGATTTGGTACTCCCCGCCACCGGACAAAAAATACAATATAATGTTTTAGAACACATTAACGAATATTACGCTCCGCAATCTCTTCAGTTAAACAAATGGAAAACATTGGATGCCGATACCACAACCTTCCAGATGAATATCCCTAAAATTTTTGCGGCAGGAGACGCGGTTACCGGT
>JAITUN010000252.1 GCA_031286285.1 Bacteroidales bacterium
ATCTTTTTGGTACTTTTTCTATCAAGAGAAAAAGTACAGACAAAAACAGCTGTCTGTTTTAAAGTTAAAATAATAACAATCAAATATTTATATTAACATCTGTCTTGCAAAGGTCTCAATTTGTGTGTGAAGTGATTTTTTTGTTTTTTTACGGGTATTTAAGAGTTGTGTGCAATGCGGCAAAAAAGTAACCAATATTACAATTATCTTCTTAGGACAAGTAATTTGTTTTCAATAACTTTTTGTGTATTCACACAGGAATTATTAACGAAAACTGATTGCTTATGATGTGAAAAAAATCCCGAGTTTATTGGGAAATCACGACATTTTAGTATAGCGTTGCTATATTTTTGCTTCGGAAAAATTCTACATTTCCAATTTAAAAATCAGATATATCAAAAAATAAGTAAGCGCTCGTGGAAAAGCGGGCTCTATTATTTTGATATATGGGTTGTAGAATACCTCCGAAGCAGATAATAAGTCCGCTTTCTTAATTGTCGTAAACGGAACAAAGACAGAATCGTAACTGTTTTCCAAAAAATGCGGAGAGGAGAAGATAACCTTGGATAAAAACGGGCAAGACCTGTGAAGCCGTATCAGAAGGGAAAAAACAATAAAAACCGATGGGTCGATGGTATATAACTGACAACAATTATTTATGAAAAAACTAATTTTAATTTTAGTAGCAGTTCTATGCCTTGGATTTAGCGTAAGTGCAAAAGAACGCTATAAAGTAACCGTTTATACTAAAATAACCTACACGTACTATGATGATAAGGGGAACGTAGTAGGTACTACTACTTCAACACCACCACCTATCGTCAATTATAGTTGTGCTGATACAAAAGAAAAAGCGCGTCAGGAAGTTGTTGATGAATGTTCTTCTCAGTGTTCAAGAAGCTATAATAAAGATGAAGGCATGAAGAGTTATAATGGTAAGATGTATCAATGTTACTCAACGAAAGAAGTAACTAATTCAGTTGCTGATGCAATAGGACAATCCTGCTAATTACAACTATAAATTTGTGAATTAGTTTTTATAGTTCTGGCTAATTTGATTAACGGCATTACCAAGTTGGCGATGCCGTTTTCGTTTTACTCAAACCGCATCGCCAACCGCACGGCAAAAAATGGCTATGCCATTATTACTTTGCCCACCCGCCGCCTTCGTGGAAAAAGTGTAGCAAATTGACAAAAATGAAAAGGTATATTGAAAAATTGTGAATAAAAAAATGTCCTATCTTTGCAGCCAAAAATAAAATCTTTGTGTTATGGTCTATGTAGCGATAAATGAAAAAAAAGCAAACGGAAAAGCTCTTCTGAAATTTCTCAGAGGAATTGATGAAACCCGTGATTTTGTTAGTTTTATGGACAGAGAGAAAGAATTGGAATACTCAATTTGTGATGCAATGAAAAGTCCAAGAGTAAAATCTGGCAATTCGTTGCGTGAAATAATTTCGAGCAATGGCTTATAAAATCGCTTATCGAGGTAGTTTTGAACGTGATTTCAAAAAATTGAATTCCAATATTCAAAATTATGTTTTGGACATTGCAGATAAAATTCAAAACGGAACGGTACAAGGTGAACAATTGAAAGGAAATTTTCAAGGATTTTATAAATTTCCTTTCGGACATAAACCCGAATATCGTTTGGTATACAAAATATATGCTTGTAGAATAAACGAAGATGGCAATTTAAAGTGTATGTTTGATGACATTGAACATACAATCGAAGAACTTTTTGAGTGTAATGGATTGATTGAATTTGTTTTAATTAAAACCCGTGAGAAAATGAATAATTTGTATGCCCAATCAAAGAAACTTGTGAAGCATTATTCAAGGATATAAATAATTGAGAGCACAGCACACAACAAGCGTAGCTGTTGCACAACATCAAATTTTCTTTAAAATCTTTTACTTTTTCTTAATAATCAACCTGAAAACATCCATTCTAACGAAAGTTTGTTTTAAGGTTATGATTTTTAATATTCTAAAAATATAGGCTTATATTGGGGAAAATAGAGCTGTAATGCAGATAAATAGCCAAAAAAAACGGAATGTAGTTCGGTGTTTATAGCCATTGCCTTAGAAACCGCTTTTTTGGTAACAAATTTCAAATTTGAAGAAAAAAATGATTTTTTGCTATTTTTGCACAGGTTGTGCAACAGGCACGAGCGGTTTGGCGCAATGGCGGCAGTAACCCCGCAGACAATTTTGTGGGAATTTGCACGTTACTACCCCGCAGGAAGTTTAGTGGAAGCCGCCACTGCCCCAAGCCGCCGGACATTAGAGGCAATGTAGGACAGAATCTCCACAATAGTACAATTTTATGGACTGAAAACCGTTATTTTCTCAACTCGCGAGAAAGCCGAAAACCGAATAGAGTAGGCATTATTAAAAAATATCCAACATGAAAAAATATGAATTTCTTATCGTTGTAATTGGAGTTATCTTTTTATTTTTTAGTTGTAACAAAAATCAAGAAGGAGTTATTACACTGAAAATAGGCAAAGTAACTGAAATCAAAGTAGGTAAAACTGCTGAAAACTCTCAAAAGGGGTTATCACTTCGAGTTGATAACTTAAATGAGAGTAGGTGCCCCACTGGAGCAATGTGTGTTTGGGAAGGTTATGCTTCTGTAGAACTTCATCTTACTACTAAAAATGGAAAACACGATTTTACTTTGGATACTCATCACCCACCGATTTACAAAAATGACACAATAATAGAGGGACTAAAATATGAACTGATTGACATTTTGCCATACCCTATTCTTGATAAAGAACAGCTTATAAAAACGGTAAAAATTTTGGTTAGTGATAAGTAGGTATCCGATAGACAATGGAGGATGTTTTGTAGAAACAGTACTTTGACAGATAAGACGATGTGTAACGTGAAACAATTCGATAAAAGTAACAGATACACTGCCTCTAACGAGCAATTTGGCAAGATGGCGGCAGTAGCTCCGCAGACAATTTTGTATGAAATTCAACGTTTGTACCCCGCAACAACGGCAGTGGAAGCCGCCACCTCGCCAAGCCCCAGAACGTTGCAGGCAATGCGGGAAAGTGTCAACGGATAAAATCCTGAAATTTTGAACACTAATCGCAATTCTGAATATAATTTTTGAATACATTAACCGTAAAAGTTGCGCCCGACACGTATTAGGGATAAAAAAAATGGAAATACAAAAATTAGATTTAAGTAGTGCCACACGGGATAAATTACAAGATTTGTTGAGTACGGCAAAAGATGAATGGAAAAAATATAGCAATTGCACAGAACGTATTAAAATAATAAAAAAAGATATTATGCAAGACGAGGAAAAGAGAAAGGATGCAAATAGAACCAAAATAGCCTCACTCATAATTATGCTTCCAGTTATTTTTTTTGCTATTTATATACTTACTAATGAGGAGATTCGTAATAAACTACCAATATTATTATCTTTCGTAGGTATCTTGGCTGTTTTGATTTTCTTTACACTTTTTTGCAATAATCGCAAAAAAACAGCTCAAAGCAGAATAAAGAAATACGAAGAAGAACATCAAGAATTGCAAAAAGAAGAAGAAGAAGCAAAGAGTAAGTTCAATAGAATCCTTAACATTCCTTTTAAATATTGGGATGACTACGCACTAACTACCATGCTGCAATATATAGAGGATTATGAAGCATCAGACTGGGAGCGTGTTACTGATTTGTATAAAGATGCAGAATACCGAAAGATGATGATTACAAATGCTCAAATGACCTTAGAAGAAGCAAAAAGGCAAACAGAAGTTGCATTGCAAACTCGTAATGCAGCACGTTTAGCGGCATTTGGATCTTTAATATCGGCAGCAGGTATTTTGCGAATTAATTCAAAATTATAGAGACCTCATGCTAAAATCTTTAAATAATAGAGGCAAGACCTGTAAAGCCGTTAGAGCAGGAAAATTTGGAAGTTGCGCCCGACACGAATAAGGGTTTTTAGAATGAAAAAATGGTTATTATTTTTAATTACAGTATTCATTACAACTAATTTATGTGCCCAAGAAGAATGGGTAGTTATTAACGGCGTAAAATGGGCAACGCGCAATGTGGATATGCCCGGCACCTTTGCTGTAAATTCGGAAGATGCAGGAATGTTTTACCAGTGGAACCGTCGTATTGGTTGGAGTAGCACGGACCCATTAATTAACAGTAATGGTGAAACAATGTGGGATAATACTACACCTTCAGGAACGACTTGGGAAAAAGAGAATGATCCCTGTCCATCAGGCTGGCGAGTACCAACCAAAAAAGAACTGCAAGGTCTAGTAAATTCAGGTAGCCATTGGAGTATATTAAACGATATCGCTGGTCGTATTTTTGGTAGTGGCAATAATACTATTTTCTTGCCCGCAGTCGGATACCGACGTTTCAATTATGGTGATATATACACACAGGGTACACTCGGCTACTACTGGAGTTGTAATATTAGTAGTATCAATGCTCATCACTTGTACTTTAGCAATAATAGCGTTAGTCCAGACGATACATATTTCAACAACGCCTACGGTTTCGCAGTACGTTGCGTGGCAGATGAAAGTGTTGGAGTAAATGAGGTTTCTGTAGATACGGAAACTGCCATTGTAATAGGTTACTTTGACATTTTGGGCAAGAAATTGAATGAAGAGCCGAAGCAAGGAATTTATATTATTCTGTATGATAATGGAAAAACAAAACTTAGACTTAAATAAAGCAACGCGCGATGAACTTTACTTTATGCTGAGCGCAGCAAAAAACGAATTGGCAAAATATACCAATTACGGAGAGGAAATTGTACGGTACAAAAAATGTATTGAAAAAGAGAGAAAAGATTTATCATTTCACAAATTTCCTGTATTGCAATGGATTGGAGCTATTGTGATTTTATTTGCTCTCAGTTATGGTATTTATCATATTATTAAGATTTCTCAATATCCTATGTATGTATTTTTTATTTATCTTGCATTAGTTATATTTTGGATGATTTATTCTGGAATAATAAAGTCAATGTATAAGAAAAAAACAGTTCAAAGAAATCTAAAACAACATGAAGCACAACTTCCAAAATTAATAGAAGAAGAAAGAACTACTTTTGATAAATTCTTTGCAATAGTTGAACAATATAGGTTTCCTAGAAAATATTGGGACGAATATGCACTTACAAAAATGCACGAATATCTTGGAAATGGAGAAGCATCAAATTGGGAAAGACTTGCTTTTTTGTATAATAATCATTTGCACGAAAAGAGAATGGAAGAGATCGCTTGGAAATCTTTTGAAGAGATGAAAAAACAAACAGAAATTGCAATACAAACTCGCAATGCAGCCCGTTGGGCAGCTGCAGGTATTTGGTTAAATTAAAAAACGCATATTGACAATTTCGAACAGTCGTTTATGGGAAAACACTTGAGAAAGCAGCCACATTGTATAACAGGCATATTCCCAAAATTGCGGCGCTACCGTCGTCTGAAAGAAAATCCTATTTTCGCGGCGGTTTGCTCGCATTGAAAAAGCCTCGTTGCCGCCACCTCGAAGCCGCTGGGCGTAAGGTGCAACCGGCGGACAGCGATGTGAGTATTAGAGAGTTATGATTGTAAAAGCAAAAAAAAAAATGAATTGTCATTTTGTTATTCAGTCACAAGATACTGTTATTCATGTTTTAAGTGATAATGAACCTATTATAAATTTCTGAATTAAAAAGTATGAAGTATTATCTTTTGATGGGACATAGACTTGCAAGAAGCAAAGACGGCTCACTCGGCAATTATGAGTGGTTGATTAATGGTGAGTGGAAAGAAGACACTGATAGGTCATTGGCATTAAACGATGCGAGAGTGGATTATGGCGATTATAGTGTATCTGACTATGATGACATAACACCGGAAATAGCGGAAGAACTTATACAAAACGGAACGACAGTTTTACAAGGATACATTGGCTATGGGACAACCTATTGTGAACCGAAAACAATTCAATTAAGTAATTGGAAGAAACCAAACAAACAAGAAAACACGTAAAAATGTCAACATTATGAATATTTTTTACGTTATTTGCAAAAAAAAATGTATTTGTGACTTGAATGTAAGAATTAAAATTAAAAGAAATATAAACCGTTCGAAAAGGACATAAAATTTTTTAAAATATGAAAATGAATAGATTAAATTTGAAAATTGTGGTTGCAATAGCAATCTGTCTCGTAGGTATGACAATGTTTTCGGGTTGCGAAAAAAATCTGAGTAATCCACCTATACCAAGCACTGTTGAAGAGGGGGTCTATGTAGGAACATATACCAAAACAAATTTATATCGTGGTTTTTCATGGACTGCAACACCAACAATTGAATTAAAGAAAGGGAAATATAGCTATAAAGAACTTTCTAATGGTAAATATTACACAAGTGGTTCTGGAAATTATTCAATTAATGAAAGTAAAATCATATTTGAATTAATTTCATATCCTATACCTATGGAGGATATTGGTGTTATTGAAGAATTATTACTTAAAGGTGAATACGATTACACACTTGACGGGGAAAAATTAAAATTTTCAAAAACCGTATTTCCTTTAAATGAAGTAGAGGAATATCTTTGTGAATTTGAACTTATTAAACAGTAAACGAATGTTTCATGATTTTATATTCAACTCGGTTGATAATGATGAGGTAGGGCAGAAAGAAAACTCCCTCCTGGACTTCAAAATGGTTGGAATGTTCGTTGTGTAAAGGACTAATAAAAAGCTACTAACAAGACCTGTAAAGCCGTTAGAGCAGGGTAATTTGGAAGTTGCACCCGACACGAATTAGGGATAAAAAAAAATGGAAAAAGTAATTAAATTTTATATTCTAGTGCCAATAGCTATTTTCATGATCAGTTTTAGCAGTTGCAATAAAGACAGTAGCGGCAGCAGTGGCAATGGCGATAATAGTAATAACGGAGCAATTGATCCAGTTTTGGTTGGCGTATGGGGCAAAACATTTTATCCATGGGCTCATGGCATGACCTTTTATAACACATATACCAATGGTTTATATGAAATTACTGAAACTATCAGTTCATCGGGCTATGTTAGTGGTGGTGTATTTGTGGAAGTTTATCGTGACAATGGAACCGGATATCGGATGTTTGTGACCTCCAACGATAAAGGATGGACAACCTTTAATTACTATACAAAAGATGGTGCAATATGCACAACGAAAAGTCTAGGCACCTATTTTAGTAAGAAATTTCCTAATGATAATTATGAAAATAAACCTTTAAAGGATGAACAGCACTTATATAAAACTCGTGTCAATGGAGAAGGAGAGCAACAATTAGTAGTCAAACCTATATTCTTGCAAGGTACTGAACAGTACGGATGGACAATTGACGAATATATCGCAAATGGCTCTCCTATATGGTACGTTTATTTACCAACATCCGGTTCCATTGATGAATGATTTTTAGTCTTCAGCACTATAAAACGTATGCGGGCTTTTCTTTGCCGCCGGCAAATAGTTCACCCCAAACCAAGTAAAATTTAACGACAAAAAACCAATCATCAAAATAATCCATAAGATTTTTCTATTAATTTTTGTTAATTTTTGAAGATGAAGGTATAAGAGAAAAATTGCCCAAGTAATTAATGCGGCGGTCTCTTTAATATCCCACGACCAATATTGCCCCCATGCTTTCTTTGCCCATAATGCGCCCAAACACAAACCAATTCCTAATGCAGCAGCCCCGATTTTGATTAATTGATTAGTGTTTTTTGATAGTTCGTGTTCTTTGTTTAACGCAGAGGCGCAAAGATTTTTCGCAAAGAGCGCAAAGAAACAATGCACTCCATTTAGTCCGTTGTGTCCTTTGCGTAATCCCTTTGCGTTCTTTGCGGTTAAAATATCAACAATCCCCAGTACAAATGCGCACCCAATTGCCGCATACCCAAACATATAGACTGCCACATGTGGAATAAACCAAACCGACTGCAATGCCGGCATCAACACCTGCGATTGGATTTCGGGTTTGCAAATAGTAATAATCACAAAAACAGAGGCTAACAAATTGGTAAATGTGATCAAAAGCCCCATTTTCCAACGCCAATAGGTAACTCCTCCCATCAATGCTAAAAAAAATGAGTACCAAATTCGTGTCTCACCCATCGTTTTAAAAGGCGGACGTTGCAAGGCGATCCAAAGCCAAGCAATAAATACTGCAAATAAAATTACCCCTAATGTTTGAAAAAATAATGCTCTGTTCTCTTTCTTCTTCATTGAAAAAAACGAAGCAAGAAGCCAACAAAATGTGGAAATAATTAAAAATACAGTAAACATAAACACATATTCCATACTTCTAACTTCTAACTTCTAACTTCTGCTCATACCTTACTTCCTCCAAAAACAAAGCTTCCGCCGGCACCGAAACCCCTGCCTTACATCTGTCTTTTTGCAAAATAATATTCTTAAACTCTGCAACAGAAATCTTTCCTTTTCCCACCAGCAGGAGTGTTCCAACAATTGCCCTCACCATATTGCGCAAAAAACGGTTGGCAGTTATAGTAAAAACAAGTTGCTCACCCTGTTGCTCCCAAAAAGCCGTTTTTACTTCACAAAAATTATTATTCACATCGGTATGTAATTTTGAGAAACTTGTAAAATCGTGATTGCCAAGTAACAATCCGGCGGCTTCATTCATTGCAGAGAGGTCTAACTTTTCATATACTCTGCAGGAAGTTTGAAAATGGAATGGATCTTTTGAAGTCGCCACGTAGTATCTATAAGTTCGCTCTATTGCGCTGAAACGGGCGTGCA
>JAITUN010000085.1 GCA_031286285.1 Bacteroidales bacterium
TATTAACCGTAGATTTTAATCTACGGTGATGAGATGACTCAAGATACAGATACTAAGCCCCGCATGGGGCGATACTTCTTGTGTCTCTATAGTGTCGTCCTTGCAGGACTTAGTTGTGGGGTGGATTTTTCCTGTCCGTAGATTAAAATCTACGGTTAATAAAGTATCGCCTCTGCGAGGCTATCATACACTTCGTAATTGAAAGAGATTCCTCGCTGCGCTCGGAATGACGGGGACACGCGGTTATTCCGGTCTACCCCCACCTTACCAAATTGAAATCCAAATCGTGTGGTAACATCGGGTTGGAAGGACAAATTCTTATTCCACATTTCCAACTGCCTGAATAACTTGGTATTACTTCACATTCATAGTATGTAATCCCATTTTCTTGTTTTAGAAAATGGTATTTGTGTTTTAAGCTCAGTTCATCGTTGCCGTTATTGCTTTTTATCAGGCAGATCTCCACTTTTACATCTTCGGGTGCAAGGGTTCCCAATTGCAAAGCAACCGTTAAGGTCGCTTTTTCGCCAAGATAATAAGTTTTGTCTGTTCCCCCGTCAAGGTTAACATTCACTACTTTAATGCTTTCCCAATTTGCCAACACCTTTTCTTTCCAACGTAAAAGGGTATACAGGTTTTTATCATTCTCTTGGGTTAACAATTTAGTTCGCTGTTCCAACTTATTATAAAATTTGGAAAAATAGTCTTCTAATTGGCGTTTCATAGTAAAATGTGGAGAGATTTTGGCAAAATTTTCTTTCATCATAGTGGTCCAAATTTCCGGTACATCTTCCTCATTTCTAGTATAAAACGCATTCACAATTTGCTCTTCTATGGTAGAATAGAGTACAGTTGCATCTAATTGGTCTTGTAAATCATTCTCTTTGTAGGTAATCTCTTCGTTGATAGCCCACCCTCCTTCGGGGACATATCCTTCTGCCCACCAGCCGTCTAATACACTGAAATTCAGTACGCCGTTCATAATTGCTTTTTCGCCGCTGGTACCAGAAGCCTCCAATGGACGTGTGGGCGTATTCAACCAAACATCGCAACCGGAGACTAATTTTTTTGCTAAAATCATATCATAATTTTCTAAGAATATGATTTTTCCGACAAACTTCGGCTGTCTTGAAAACGCAATAATCTTCTTAATCAAATCTTGCCCCGCTTTGTCGTTAGGATGTGCTTTTCCTGCAAACAAAAACTGCACCGGATGTTTTGGATGGTTTACAATTTTCGCCAACCGCTCCTCATTTGTAAAGAGCAGGTGTGCGCGTTTATAAGTGGCAAAACGACGGGCAAAGCCAATCGTAAGAGTGTCGTTCTTAATTGATTTTAAGGTATTTAAAATTAACTCCGGCGATTCGTTCCGCATCATCATTTGAACCTCAAGCAGTTTTTTCACCTCATCTAAAAGCTCTGAGCGAAGTTCATTTTTAATATTCCACATAACATCATGGTTAGCATGTTTAATTTTTTTCCAAATGTCGGGATTAGATTGGTCGGAAATAAAATCATGTCCAAAAATCTCTTTATGAAACTTTTGCCATTTTTTGTGTGCCCAAGTGGGATAGTGAACTCCGTTTGTAACAAAGTCAATATGTAATTCGTTGGCAAAATGCCCATCGTAAAGGTCTGTAAACATCTCTCTTGAAACGCGTCCGTGAATTTTACTAACACCGTTTATCTCCTGCGCCATTTTACAACCCAAAATACTCATCGAAAACTTATCATTCACATAATCAATATGTTTTCTTCCCAGACCCATAAAAACGTCCCAAGGGATATTGAAGCGTGCCGGATAATTAGCAAAATAAATTCTCATCAGGTCTTCACTAAAACAGTCGTGTCCAGCCGGAACCGGCGTGTGTGTTGTATAAAGCGACGAGGCGCGCACCAACTCAACAGCCGTTGGGAATGCCATATTGTACTCACTTCTGTATTGGCTTATACGCTCTAAAGTTAAGAAAGCGGCGTGTCCCTCATTAAGATGGTATAATTCAGGGTTTTCACCCAATAATTTTAACATTCTGATTCCGCCGATTCCTAACAGTAGTTCTTGCTTTAACCTATTTTCAATATCTCCTCCGTAGAGTGTGTGCGTTATGGTTCTGTCGTGTGGCTGGTTGAGGTCAAAGTCGGTGTCTAACAAGTACAAAGGGATCCTCCCCACATCCACGCGCCAAATACGGGCATACAAGGTACGTCCGGGCAATGCGATAGTAATTATCTTAAATTCATCATTCTCATCTTTAATAGGATGGATAGGCAATTTTGAAAAACTCTGGCTTGGATAGAGCGAAACCTGATCGCCGTTTGGGGAAATTTGTTGTTTAAAATATCCATAACGATACAGAAGTCCCACGCCAATCATATTTGCATTGCAGTCGCTGGCTTCTTTCAGATAATCACCGGCTAACATTCCCAAACCACCGGAGAAAATTTTCAACTCATTGCTAATTCCGTATTCCATGCTAAAATAAGCAATTCTGGCTTTATCCGCAGGTTTCTCAGCGTTCATATAAGATTGAAAATCTTCAAATACTCTATCTAATTTTTTAATATACTGTTTATTTTGGCTCACTTCCTGCATACGGGGTAGCGGCAGATTTTGCAATATATGGGTAGGATTTTCATTGTATGCAGCCCACATATCAGCGCCCACCATCTCTTCAAAGAGTTCACGGGCTTCGTAGTTCCAACTCCACCACAAATTATGGGCTAATGTTTCTAATTTTTTTAAGTTTTCAGGGAGTTTTGTTTTAATGGTAATATGAGACCATCGTGGTTCAAAACTTTTCATTTTCGCCACTTGTATTCCAATTCGGGATACTTTGTGTTTATATTTATCGTAACGCAATTCACTTTTATTCAGCGCAATATCATAAATTTTCAGATAGTTATCAAACAGATTCGCCCACAATGCTTTTTGAGCAATTTCCATAGCAAAAACGTTATGTTTCTCTTTTTCATTTTGTTTCAAATTAGCATAATAGTAAATAGCGTCAGCAATTTCAGTACTTACCTCATCATCATTATCATCATCTCGATGGATGACCCACGCACTTTTTTGGTTGCCGAAGTTATCCAACGCCCACTTTCCAAACCCCGCCAATGTAGTGGTAACGGCAGGAATGCCAAAAGCGGCGCTCTCTAAAGGTGTGTAACCCCAAGGTTCATAATAAGATGGAAATACAGATAGATCAAATCCAATCAACAAATCGTAATAGGGGAGGTTAAAAATCCCATCTTTTCCATCTAAATAAACGGGGACAAACACAACTTTCACTTGTGTATTTGGGGAGTTATCCAACATACAGTTCTTCAGATGGGTAACGATAGTGTCATGGTCGGGGTCGTGTAGCGGGTGTGTGCAGTAGTCGTACAACACAGGTAGGAGAGAGGTTTCGCGTAACGTCTCTATGGATTGCATCAGGTCGTGCCGATGTCCATTTGTTCCTGCGGGTACCAGAATATATGCTACAATTGGTCGGGTAGTGTGTTGCTCTTTCAGCTTAACCAATCCGTTAATAAAAAGGTCTATTCCTTTATTTCTAAACTCATAGCGGCCGCTATTTACGACAAACAACGTATTTTCTGCCACCTCTTGACCGATGAGTGCTTGGGTAACCTCTCTCAATTTTTTTCTTGCGATAGCTCTTTTTTCGATATATTCTTCACCCTGCGGCACAAAATTGTTTTCAAATCCGTTAATGGTAATCACATCGGCGGGTTTTTTCAAAAAAGCGGTGCATTCTCGGTTAGTAATTTGGCTCACTGTAGAAAACCCATCTGCGTGCTTAGCGGAAAGAGACTCTAAAGAATTTTTTGACTGTACATTAAAACGTTGTGCAAACTCTTGAATATTATACTCTTCCATCATTCCATAAAGCGGCAATCTATTTCCGGCGATGCAACGTCCCAGTACAGTAGCGTGCGTAGTAAAGACGGTG
This sequence comes from Bacteroidales bacterium, assembly GCA_031286285.1. Taxonomy (GTDB): domain Bacteria; phylum Bacteroidota; class Bacteroidia; order Bacteroidales; family WCHB1-69; genus WRNX01. The sequence continues at coordinate 3,954 of JAITUN010000085.1, forward strand.
GCAATTTGTGGAACCCCCTCTTCAAGGTGCAGGATTCCCGTTCCGGTCATCCATTCGTGGAAATGGGCAATAATTTTATCTGTAGCGTAGCAGTAGTAGTTGTAGAAACTTTCGATTACACGTGCGGCGGCATATCCAAAGAGGGCTGGTTCGGTGTAGTCCCACTGCCCGGAAATAGAGTCTAACTTATACTTTAGCCAAAATTGAGTTAGAATTTCATTCTTTTTTTCAAAAAAGGAGGTAAAATCTACCAAAATCACAATGGGACTTCCACTAATATTCCACCGCCCGGTACGAATGCGTAGTCCTTCGCTTTGAGCAATCTCCCTCCAGTTTTTAAAAAGAGAAAGGTCTTCTAAAAAATCGGAATTATCCTCTTTAGATAACTCCGGACCGATACAAATATAGTTATCGCCATAATTTTTGACTGCTGTAAATGCTTTTGTGGACAACACGGTATATATTCCGCCCACTTTATTGCAAATTTCCCAACTGGTTTCAAACACATAATCTGCTTGCTTCATCATAATATCAACTTTAAAAATAGTCGGCGAAAATACACGAAAAAAAATTCAAGATTTAAGAAATTTAAGATTTACAGTAAATCCCAATACTCAATGGCTCGTCTTGTGTGCGGGATGACAATAGAACCTCCCACTAAATTTCCAATGGATAGAATTTCAAAAAATTGAGTGCGTGTTACACCTAATTCGTGGCATTTTTCAATATGATATTTCACGCAATCATCGCAACGCAATACTAAAGAAGAGACTAAACCCAGCATCTCTTTTGTTTTAGCATCTAATGCGCCCTCTTCATAAGCTTTTGTATCTAAATTAAAAAACCGTTTAAAAAACAGGTTATCTTCTTCTAAAATAACTTGGTTCATTTTAGTACGATAATTGCGAAATTCATCAACTTTATTCATAATAAAAATTTTGCGCAAAGAAAAAGAAAAATCTTAACCTTAAAGCAGAACCTTAAAGCAACTCTTTCAAATATCTCCGAACCGTCTCCTCCAACCCCAAATATAATGCATCGCTGATTAAAGCGTGCCCAATGGAAACCTCCAACAACTGCGGGATAGTTTTTGAAAAATAGTTTAGGTTATGTAGGTTGAGGTCGTGTCCGGCGTTGAGCCCAAGCCCTTGTTTTACTGCTTCTTCTGCCGCAAGGTAATACTCTTTGATGGCTGCTTCAGGATTTATTGGGAAGTTTGTAGCGTAACTTTCTGTGTATAACTCTATTCTGTCCGTGCCGCAAAGTTTGGCATTCCGCACCATCTCAACATCCGGATTTACAAAAATGGAAGTACGAATACCTGCTTTTTTAAAGTTTTGACAAATTTCAAAAAGAAGCTTCTGATATTTCATTGTATCCCAACCGTTGTTGGAAGTAATTGCATCGGGTGCATCCGGAACTAACGTTACTTGATGGGGTTTTACTTCCATCACCAAATCAATAAAATCTTT
>JAITUN010000301.1 GCA_031286285.1 Bacteroidales bacterium
CAACATTCAGTTTCTTAGAAACCAGTTTTCCGTTTTTGAATATGAGCATCCAAACTCAATCCTAATCCATGACAATTCAAATGAGTTAAAATGGTTTCCGTACAGTCAGTATAACTTTAAGGATATTGCCGCTGTTCCTTATTCGAAAGTCTGGTTTAATACCCCGCGGCTTGCCGCGGCTGAAATGAGTCAACGCATGGAAAAATTGGTATTAAACTAGACGGTATAATAAATTTCCTTACGAACGACCCTCCTGCCAAAGAGGGTCATTCTCCGAACATGAACGCTTACGCTGAGCGCTTTGTCCGCTCCATCCGCAACGAATGCTTGGATTATTTTATTATTTTTACAGAAGGCCAGCTGCGCAAGATTGTTAAAGGTTATGTTGACTATTACAACAACTACCGGCCTCATCAAGGGTTGAAAGGAATACCCAACGGCTCGCCGGAGCAGCTTTCAAAGACAGGGAGAATCAAGCTAAAAACTCATTGAATAAAATATACCTATACCTTGTTCAGTAATGTTGACAGATGGTGCAGATCTAAAGTCGTTTCTGCCATTTTTTCCAAACCAAATGTCAAAAATTATACCAATAAATCCTATAGTCATTAATCCAGGAAAAAAATAGTACAAATATTTATTTTCTCTAAAACCTTGGTAAAACGGAGGAATAAACGCCAATATTACACCACTTGTAAAACCAATAAAAGAGCCAATTAATGCATGTTTAGATAATCCCGGTATAATATAAGATATTCCATAACCTGTTAATGTCCCAGCCAAACCAAGTGAAAACACCCCGTTTACTGTTCCCCACCAGTTATTAATATAATTATCTTGATAATTATATTCTCGCATCCAAATATTAAATCCTACAGTAGTAATTGCCAAACCTAAAAAGAATACCGTTCCAGATATTTTTCCTGATGTGTTTTCTTGTTTGTTATTTTCATTGTTCAAATTAAAAGTCAAATTTTCATGTGAAAAAATCGTTGATGGAATAATTATTAAAACAATTATTAGAACAATTATTAAAACTTTTTTCATCATTTTTAATCTCTCCTTTATCGCTCTTTTTATTTATGTTTTTCAATGGGATTCTATATCCCTTTTTCCCAATCAAAAGGGGTATAAGGTGCATCTACAGGAACGCGGTGATAAACATTGCTGCCTTCATATCTGATTAATGCATATGGCATCCCCTCCACGTCTATTGTTATTGTATTTTCGTCAATAATTGTTATAATTTCATTTCATTCCTCCCGTTGTCTAAATTTTGTTTTGAACACTAATGATCATAAATAGTAAATGTATCAAAAAGTCTATATCTGAAAAATCCATAACTATCATCACCAATATATAAAAAAGTGTTTTCCAAATAACATGATGTTTGATTAAATATAAACATCTTATTAGCTTCTATTCTATATTTTACCACCCCAACTATAGATGATATACTAAAGTTAATATCAGGAATAATTGGAAGGGTTCTTTTTAAGTCTAGAATTAGAACTGTTCCATCATCCAAAAAAGCAAATCCCCATTTATAAGGGGGCTCATGGGAATTGTGTTCTTCATCCGGAACCCAAAATGTTCCTGCTAAATCATTAAATGATATTATATTTGATTGTCTTTCTTTTATTCTTAATCTAGCATTTTCTAATAATTCTAGAATAAAATATGGGATTTCAGATGAACCATTGGATTGTGAATATGTAACTTGAACGATAAAAAAAATACTTATAATTATACCGATTTGTTTTGCTTTCATATTTATTCATCCGGCATTTTACTTCTAATAAAATTATCAATAACTGCATTTGCTGCCACCTCTCTTGCATTGTTCCTATCTTGTTCAGATGCTGGCCTTCTTCTGCCACTGGGGTCTGTAACAAAATTAGTTCTATCATGCGCTTCATTAAAAGCAGCTTCTGCTTCATTCATCATGCTTTCAATTTCTTCACGTCCTTCAGTATCGCGAATATTAAGCAATGCCTCAAATCTACTCGTTTCTTCATTTACCCATGCTCTTGCTTCACGACCATATTTATTTAGCCTTCTCCCAGCAATCGACATTGCTTCTTGGGAGAATCTACCAGATGTTAATGCTGTTCGATCTTCTGCAAGCGCTCGTTCTAATGCAACTCCTGGGGTAGGTGGAGGAGGATCAAGCATACTTCTCATTGGAGGATTTAAAATTCTATTTAAATTTGATCCCAATTTATCAAACCCAATCCCCGGTAGATCGCTAACTTCCTGCCCAGAAGCCGGCGCATATTCACCCATCGCCGGGTCAACACTTAACCACCTGCTCGTCCTCGGGTCCAGGTAGCGCGCCCCGAAGTAGTAGAGGCCTGTCTCCGCATCGAGCTCCTGCCCTGTGAAGCGGAACGGCGTTGAGTCCTCGGGCGCAAGATCGCTGCGCCAGTCTATCTCGCGGATCATGTAGTTATTTTATAAATTTTACAAAGGTTTTTCAATATAAAGGGGAAGCTCTCCGTCGGCGTCTGCCGCAATGTTCTGCCAAAGCTTCGGCTTTAGCGGAAGCTGCTCCCCCTGGCTGCATCCAGCTTCGCTGTATTCCGCCACCCCCTCGTCCTTCTTCGGCGGCTTTGTTGGCAAAAATTTTTGCGCATTGAAACATTGCCGCAAGCCTGTTGCCATCACTCATGTTCATTGCCAGCCTTTTCCTAGAGCTTTTCCGCATTTGCATTTACTTCCTTGCTTTATTTCATAGACCCTTTCCTAAAATCGTCCTGCTTTGGCTTGAAGT
>JAITUN010000010.1 GCA_031286285.1 Bacteroidales bacterium
GTTATTGAAAACTCGCTTGATATGAGTATGTATCTGTTGTACGATGCCAACGTTGCTACTGTACAGGGAGTTGCTTTTGGAGACGACAACTGCATTCGCTTATCCTACGCCACCGACGAAAAAGCGCTGATAGAAGCCTGCCGCCGAATTAGTGAAGCAGTGGAAAAGTTAAGGGTTTAGAACTCTGATTTGCGTTTTCCAACAAAAGAAAGTAGAAAAATAGATGGACAAACATTATCGCATTATTACATATATCGTTATTTGTGTAACACTCATATTTTTATTGCGGTTGTTTCAATTGCAGGTATTGGATTCGTCGTATAAAGAATCGGCAGAAAAGAACGCGTTACGCAGAATTACAGAACACCCCGCCCGCGGGTTGATTTACGATAGAAACGATTCGTTATTAGTATATAACGATGCCGCTTACGATTTGATGGTAGTACCAAACGAAATGAGAGAGTTTGATACAACAGACTTGTGCAGGATATTGGATATCAGTAAGGAAGAATTATTGAAACGCATTGAAAAAGCAAGAAATTATTCAAAGATGATTCCTTCGTTAGTGGCGCAACAAATGTCGAAAGCCAATTATGGCTACTTGCAGGAAAAAATGTATAAATTTCCGGGTTTTTTTGTGCAAAACAGAACGTTGCGTCATTATCCGAAATCTATTGCAGCACATATTCTAGGATATGTGGGCGAGGTGGACCCCAAAATTTTGGAAGATGACGAGTATTACCAATTGGGTGATTATGTAGGGATTAGCGGTATTGAAAAAGCCTATGAACAGGAGCTGCGTGGTACAAAAGGGAAAAGAATTGTTTTGGTTGATGTACATAATAGAGAACGAGGAAGTTACAAAGATGGCGAAGAAGATGAACCTGCAATTCAAGGTCTCTCGTTGTGGAGTACTATTGATATGCAACTGCAAGAGTATGGAGAAAAACTGATGGAAAACAAACGCGGAAGCATTGTGGCAATTGAACCGGCTACAGGAGAGATTCTCTGTATTGTTTCTATGCCTTCTTACGATCCGAATTTGTTGGTGGGAAGAGCACGTAGTAAAAATTATAATGACTTGATGAACGATACAAAACGACTCCCCTTGTTTAATCGTGCGTTGATGGCAATGTATCCCCCGGGATCTACTTTCAAATTGGCTAACGGTCTTATTGCATTACAAGAAGAAGTCATCACACCGAGTACAAGATATTCCTGTGGAGGTGGATATAATATGGGGTCGCATACCGTAAAATGTCACCCACATCCCGGTCCGGCAGACTTAATATATGCTATTGCAACATCTTGTAACGCCTATTTTTGTAGAGCGTATTACAATATCCTATCAAATAGAAAGAAATATAAAACAATACAAGAATCTTATCAAGCTTGGAAAGACTACATTAATGCTTTGGGGTTTGGAGTAAAATTTAATACAGATTTGCCTTACGAATTGAGAGGGATTATTCCCAGTGTAGAATTTTTCGACCAGCGTTACCATAAATCATGGAATGGAAACTCAGTAGTTTCTATGGGAATAGGACAAGGAGAAGCTGCTGTTACCCCTATTCAAATGGCAAACTTTGTGGCGATAATTGCCAACCGAGGCTTTTATTATAAACCACACGTAATAAAAGCAATAGGCACAAAAGATTCCCTTAACACACGTTATTCCGAAAAAATTGATTGTGGTATTAATAAAAAGTATTTTGACGCTATTATAGAAGGAATGGAACAAGCGGTATTAGCCGGAACAGCAAGAAGTGTACAAATTCCGGGAATTAAACTGTTGGCAAAAACGGGTACGGCGCAAAATCCTCACGGAAAAGATCACTCGGTTTTTGTGTGCATTGCGCCTAAGGATGAACCAAAAATTGTAGTATTTTGTTTGGTAGAAAACGGCGGCTTTGGCGCTACTGTAGCAGCTCCTATTGCAAGCTTGATTACGGAGTTTTATCTGAACCGTGAAGTGAAAAGAAATGATTTGGAACAACGTATAGTCTCAATGTCAACTTTATAGATTATGATTAAAGAAGTATCTCTTGGCGGTTCAAATAAATTTGATATACCATTAATTTTGTACTTTTTTGCATTATTATTAGTGGGTTGGCTTACTATTTTTTCTACTTCTTACAATCCTGCAGCCGAAGATTTTTTTAGCATGAGTAATGCTTATACACGACAACTTGTATTTATAGGTTCATCTTTCGTTATTGCTATAGTTATTCTCTTATTGAAAGGTCAGTATTACTCATTTTTGGCATATCCGATATATCTGTTTTGTTTGTTGTTGATGATTTTAGTACTCTTTTTCGGAACGGAGATTTCGGGCGCTCATGCCTGGATTAAAATTGGAAATTTCAGCATACAGCCCACAGAGTTTTGTAAATTAGGAGCCGCATTAGCCTTTGCAAAATTCTTTAGTGAAGGAAAGACATCACAACAAAAAAGAAACATGTGGCTTGTTGCTTTTGTCTTGCTATTGATTCCTGTTTTTATTATTATGCTTCAAAAAGATACAGGTTCTGCTTTAGTGTTTTTTTCTTTTATTCTTTTGTTTTATAGAATTGGATTAACAGGTTGGATATTGGTAGTAGGAGGAACTTCTGCCGCACTTTTTTTGTTTACATTATATTTGAATGAAATATATGCCGTAACTCTTGTTACCGCTGTTTTTATTATTTTTTGGGTTTTGAATAGAAAAAGCAAAAAGAAATTAGTTAGAAATGCTTTCGTTTTTTTCCTTGCACTTATTTTCATTGCAGGTGTTAATTGGGGCTACAACAATATGTTACAAATACACCAAAAAACACGTATTGATACTTTATTAGGAAAAGTTGATGACCCGCAAGGTGCAGATTTCAATCTGAATCAATCTAAAATAGCTATTGGCTCAGGCGGATGGGTAGGAAAAGGATACCGACATGGAACGCAAACCAAACTTAACTTTGTTCCAGAGCAACATACCGACTTTATTTTCTGCGGTATTGGAGAAGAGTGGGGGTTCTTGGGTAGTATAACAGTATGTTTGCTATTTCTTGGATTAGTATTGAGAATTTTTCAACTTTCTGAACGACAGCGAGATCCGTTTTCAAAATACTATGGATACGGTATTGCAGGAATTATCTTCTTTCACTTTTTTATTAACATAGGAATGACCATTGGCTTATTGCCTATTATTGGGATTCCATTGCCATTAATTAGCTATGGGGGATCATCGTTATGGGCATTTACCATAATGATTTTTGTGTTTGTAAAATTAGATAATAGGTAGATTAATATAAATCAGGTCTTCTTAATTTTGTCTTTTTCAACTGCTGTTCGAAGCGCCAATCTGAGATATTTTTTTCGTGGCCGGACAGAAGAACATCGGGAACTTTATGTCCTAAATAATCCGCCGGACGTGTGTAAACCGGCGGAGAGAGGAGCCCGTTCTGGTAAGAATCGGTCAGAGCGGAAGATTCATCGTTAAGTACTCCGGGGATAATCCGTACAATAGCATCAACCACAGCCATAGCGGCAATCTCACCACCGGATAAGACGTAATCGCCAATACTAATTTCTTCTGTAATAAACAGTTCTCGCACCCGTTCATCCACACCTTTATAATGTCCGCAGAGAATCATAATATTCTGATATAATGATAGTTGGTTTGCTTTCGATTGGTTAAATGTTTTCCCGTCGGGCGCCATAAAAATTAGGGAATTATATTTTCGTTCCGATTTTAGCTTTTCAATGCAGCGGGCAATAGGCTCAACCATCATGACCATTCCGGCTCCACCTCCAAAAGGATAATCATCAACGCGTTTGTGTTTATCTAAAGTGTAATCACGAATATTGTGAATATTCAGTTCAATTAGGTTTCTATCCACTGCTTTTTTAATGATGGACTCTTCAAAAACACCATGAAACATTTTCGGAAAAAGGGTTAGGATGTCAATTCTTAATTTCATATCATTATAATTTTTCTATTAAAAGCAAACCATCTCGTACCGGCAAAAGTAAATTTTCTACTCGGGTATCGTTTTGAACAAAAATGTTAAACTCCATAATAGCCTTGGTTTCTTCATCAATTTCTGTATCGATTTCAACCACTTTCCCATCCCACAACACATTATCTGCTAATATAACTCCCCCTTTTCTAACATTTTGTAAAACCATTTCGTAATATTTCAAGTATTCTGTTTTTTCAGCGTCTATAAAAACGATATCCCAAATTTTGCTTAAAGTTGGAATAATTTCTAAAGCGTTTCCGAGGTGCAAATGCAGCTTGCTTTTATGTTCCGATATATTGAAATATTTAGTAATCATCTCTTCCAATTCTTCTTCAATCTCTATGGTGTGCAGTTCGCCGTTTTCCTGTAATCCTTCCGCCAAACACAAAGCAGAATAACCTGTAAAAGTTCCTATTTCAAGAATATTTACCGGTTTAAGCATCTTTGAAATCATGCTCAAAAGCCTCCCTTGCAATTGACCCGAAAGCATCCGCGGACGCAGTGTTTTAATATGGGTTTCCCGATTTAGTCGATAAAGCAAATCACTTTCACAAGTTGTATGTGCTTCGCAATAAAATTCTAATTGTTCTGAAAAAGGATACATAATTTTTTTAAAAAATTAAAAAATTAAAGTTCAGTCTTTCAATCCTTCTAACTTCTAACTTCTGGCTTCTAACTTCTAACTTTTGGCTTCATACTTCTAAATTTCTATTTTTGCCGCGAAATAAACATTTTTATGAAAAAACAGCTTTTGTTCTCGTTTTATTTTCTTTTTTATTCGTTTTTTTTGTCAGCGCAAATTATTACCGGTGCGGAACAGACAGAGAGATATTTTCCCTTATTACAGCAAAAAAGAGTAGGGGTTTGCTTCAACCCAACCTCTGTGATTGGAAAAACCCATTTAGTAGATACCTTAGTAGCCTCAAATATTAATGTAGTGATAATCTTTGCGCCCGAACACGGTTTTCGTGGTGAGGCAGAAGCGGGAGCAACCATCCAATCCTCTATGGATGCTAAAACCGGAATCCCTATCGTTTCTTTGTACGGAAAAAATAAAAAACCAACGCAAGAACAACTTAAAGATATTGAGACTATTGTTTTCGATATTCAAGACGTTGGATGCAGGTTTTTTACCTATATCTCTACTTTGCACTACGTAATGGAAGCAGCGGCTGCTGCAAAAATTCCTCTGCTTATTTTAGACCGCCCAAACCCGAACGGATATTTTGTAGATGGTCCTCTGTTGGAAGAAAAATACAAATCGTTTGTGGGAATGCACCCAGTACCCATTGTGCATGGAATGACCATTGGAGAATACGCTCAGATGATTAACGGAGAAAAATGGTTAGATAATAATCTTGTTTGCGAATTGCAAGTTATTGAATGTGAAAACTACACACACAGAAGTAGATACAGTTTGCCTATAAAACCCTCTCCTAATTTAGGCTCAGACGAAGCAATCTATTTGTATCCTTCATTGTGTCTTTTTGAAGGTACTGATGTTAGTTTGGGGCGCGGCACATCCACGCCGTTTCAAATATTCGGACATCCCAATTTAACTATTGGCGACTTTTACTTTACCCCAGAACCTATTAAAGGCGTTTCGGAGAATCCACCCCAAAAAGGAAACAAATGCAGAGGATTTGATTTGACAAGTTATGCTACAAAAAACCTTAAAGATGATAATTCAGTCAATATTTCGTATCTGATAAATGCTTATAATCACTTTCCTAAAGAGATGATTTTTTTTACCAATCCTGATTTTTTTGACAAATTAGCCGGAAACTCGACTTTGCGTTGGCAGATTATCAACGGCAGAACCGAAGAGAAGATTCGCGCCTCGTGGCAGCCTGCGTTGGAAGACTTTAAAAAAATAAGAAGAAAATATTTAATTTACCTTGAATAAAATGTTAGAAACCATTACCCATTGGGATACTGTTATTACGCTTTTCTTAAACGGACTTCACGCCTCGTGGTTAGATCCGATTATGTATTGGATTTCAAACCGCTATATTTGGATCCCGCTGTATGTTTTTGTATTAAGTATTACGATAATAAAATGGAAGAGAAGATCAATTTTTCTTGCACTCTTGCTTATTATAACGATAACACTTTCTGACCAAAGTTGCAATTTGCTGAAAAATGGCACGAAACGTTTGCGCCCGAGTCACAATATAGAGTTGGAGCAAAAAATACACTTAGTTAAAAACTCTGATGGAGAGTTATATCGTTCCGGGCAGCCGTTTGGTTTTCCCTCCGCGCATGCCGCCAATGCGATGGTATTTGCCCTATTTGTCTTCTTCTTTGTCGGCAAAAGGAATACGTGGGTGTTGATTGCCATCTTCTTCTGGGCAGCGTTGTTGGGCTACAGTAGAATATATCTTGGTGTGCATTATTGGTTGGATGTGGAGTGCGGATATTTTGTGGGGGCGGTTTGGGCATTGGGGATGTTGAAAGTTCAAAGTTTAATTTTAAAAATTTAATAATTTAATAATTAACCACTAACCACTAACCACTAACCACTAACCACTAATCACTAAAAAATGTTCTTGTTTCCCCTCATCCTCGCCATCATCATTATCAGTTTTATTTTCGACCAGATTGTTGATTATAAAAACGCTACTTGGTTTTCGAAACCGATTCCTCCTCTTCTTTCCGATGTTTATGACGCAGAAAAATATAAACAACAACAAAACTACAAGTGGGACAATTATCGTTTTGGCATCATTTCATCCTCTTTATCTTTTGTATTGATGCTGACGATGTTGTTGTGTAATGGTTTTGCATTTGTGAACCAGATTGTTTTTGAAATTACTGATTATAAAATACTCAGGACATTGCTCTTCTTTGGGATCTGTTCCGGCGCAATGTTTATTATATCCTTACCTTTTACTATTTATGAAACTTTTGTGATTGAGAAAAAATATGGTTTCAACACCACGACACTCAAAATATTTATTACGGACATCTTAAAATCAATATTATTGAGCATCATAATTGGAGGTACGTTACTCTCATTGATTGTGTATCTTTACATACTAACCACTACTTGGTTTTGGTTGTTGGCTTGGATTTCCATAACCGCTTTTTCGCTGTTTATGGGATTTTTTTATTCTACATGGATTGTGCCGCTCTTTAACAAACAGACATTGCTTGAAGAGGGAGAACTGAGAACTGCGATTTTGACTTTTGCCGATAAAGTGGGCTTTTCTATTTCAAATATTTTTATGATAGATGGTTCGAAACGCTCCACCAAAGCAAATGCATATTTTACCGGATTTGGAAAACACAAACGGATAGTGCTTTACGATACGTTAATAAAAGAGATGACTACTCATGAAGTGGTTGCCGTTCTTGCCCACGAAATTGGACATTTCAAGCACAAACATATTTACAAGTCTATGATTTACGGAATAATCCAAATGGGAATCATGCTTTTCATATTTGGATATTTTGCATCAAGCAAAGAACTGTCGGAAGCATTGGGCGTAGAAGACCCTACTTTTCATATTGCGTTAATTGCCTTTGTCATAATCTATTCGCCTGTTTCTATGGTTTTGGATATTTTTTCCAATATGCAGAGCCGAAAAAACGAATATCAAGCAGATGCATTTACCAAAAAACATGGTGTATCAGAACATCTCATCATTGCTTTGAAGAAATTGAGTTCTCAGAACATGAGCAACCTTACGCCTCATCCTTGGACTGTTTTTTTAGAATACTCTCATCCGCCTCTTGATGCAAGGGTTAGGTATCTAGAGGAATAGTTGCAATATCAAATTCTTTTTTCATCAAACTTTCATTAATAATTTCAGCCAAATCCTTAACGTGAAAATCGGTACCATGCATGAATGCCTTTTTGCACATTGGGCAAGCGGTAGCAATTATGTCAGGTTTTTTCTTAATAAGATTTTGTAAGGCAGCGTCTCTGATTTTCTTTTGTTCTTCGCTTTCAAGAGAAGTATTTCCAAGATTAAACCCGCAACAGAAACTTTTCTCTTTTTGGTTATTAATTGTGAGCAGTGTAACAGCTTTTTTCAGTACTTTTCTTGGTGCTTTGTAAACACCGCACCCTCTGCCTAATTCGCAAGGATCGTGATAAACGGCCTTTAAGTCCATTTTTGATACAGTAATCTTCTTTTCAGTAATACATTTTTCAATATATTCGGAATGATGAACCACCGGAACATTAAGTTTATATTCTTTTTTAAACGACTGGTAGCATATTGGGCATGATGTTACTAATAGTGTAGCATTTGATTCACGAATTAAAGATGTGTTTTTTCGCCTTAATTCTTTAGCTTGCTGCTCAAATCCTTGCTGAACTAAAGGGCGACCGCAGCAGATTGTTTTTTTGGAGTCTATATGCCAATATTTTTGCCCTGCTACTTCAAAAATATTTTTCATAGCAGATACTATACCAGGTGTTAAATGAGACATGCACCCTGAGAAATAGGCTATTCTTCCTATGGCATTAAAGGGTTGTATTACATCTACATACTTATAACTATCCGTCTTGTCTAATTCCTTTTTATAGCGCATTTGCTGGCGGATTCTTGTTAATTCTAATCCAACAGGACACTCTTCAACGCATCTATCACACATCAAACAGTTGTTTGCAACCTCTTCTTTTAATTTTTTATTACGAATATCTCTAAGTAAATAAACAGATTGTACATCAGTAAGTTTTAATTCTTTATATAATGGGCAATTTTCAATACAGATCCCACAACGGGAGCAGGCACTCAGTTCAAACTTTGTATATCCTGTAGGTTTACTACTTTCATGTAATCCTAATTTTCTAAGAAAAATTAAAACAGGCTCTGTAAAAATATGCATATATCTTGAAAAAGGTAGAACTACGAAAAAAATACCCAGTGCTAATGAGTAAAATAACCACCATGTAGTTTCTAAATACCAAAATGTATCACTACTTACAGATGGAAAAGTAAAATTAATCAGTTTTCCGAGTCTTTCTGTAAGAAATCCTCCGTTGTTGTATCTGTTAGCAGTAAAACTCTCTGCTAAAAGTCGCAAAGGAAAAATAAGCCAAAGCGATATCATAGCAATTTTATCCAAGAGTAAATGTTTGGTAGCTTTTCTAATTCCAACAATTCTAGAATAAAAACGTTTGAACAAAGCTAACACAATACCGGATAAAATAATGCAAAGTAAAAGATCCATGAGATGGTTGAAAAACAATTCTCCTTTAAAATTAGGGAGTTCTTTTCCAAAATATCTAAAAAAAATGGGTACCCATAGAGGATGCTTCCCTTTAATAGCTACACTTGCTTCAATAGCACCAAAAACAATTAGCAAAAACCAGCCTAATGCAATTGCAGCGTGCATGTATCCTAACATAAGTTTGTGTTTAAATACCTTACGATGGAAAAGAACTTCGGAAAAAATTTCCCAAATGGCAGGAATAAACTTCCATGACAAAATATTCTTAAGCATGATAGCACGCTGTAATCGATCGAAATTTCTAATCCATCTAATCCATTTGATGAAGCAAATTCCAAATAAGAGGACAACACCAATACAAAAGGGAATAATAAATGGGTTAAAGTACGACGACATGCTATTATAGATTGTTTTCTTTCAGAATTTTACGTAAACTAATCACAAGAAATCTGAGATTCACTCCTCGAGGACAAACTAACGTACATTTTCCGCAAAGCATACATTGTTTTAACGAATCTGCCAATTCATCATAGATACCGGAATAAAATGTAGTGTGAATTTTGCGAATATTGAAATCTGTAAATTGGGCTGCCGAGCAAGTTGCAGTACAAGTACCGCAACGAATACACTTTCTAAATGAGCCAACAGTTTCTTCCAACTGCTTTAATGGGAAACGGTCAATATCTAAATTGATAGAATGGCCACAGTTAATTTGAAATCCAAAATCAATCATTGCCTATAATTTTTTTTCTAGACCTAAAATAAATTCATTGAACCAATCGGCAAAAATTCGCGACAATCCTCTTTTATACACTTTTCTAAATGTGTAAGCATCTGCTTTTCTGTTCCTTTCAATGATTGCCGGATGCTGAAGGGGCAAAATAGGAGCAGTATCTTTCATCAATTTTCTGATATGTCTTTTTCTTTTTTTGAACCCTACATTGGTTACTAGATTCACATTCGGAGCTATGCATAAGCCATCTTTTTTCCAAATGTGGAAATTATATTGATATTCCCAATAATCTAAATTATATTTGCGTAATACATTATAAATCCGATGACAAAATATCTTTTCTATCGGATTATGTACATATTTATCAATTATTTTGTACACTTCTTCAGGTTCTTTTTTTATTTCTAAATTAAACTCTTGCCAAGTTCTTCGCCAGGTGGCAAATCCCCAAATAAATGCGTAGGCAGAATAATGGTAAGAGTTTTTGAGATATTTTTTCCCTCTTTCTAAATAGTTAGCGCCAATATGCATTATTTCAGGCACATCACGATATTTTTCCAATAGCTGCTCACAATAGTGAAAGAAATCAAGATTAGGCATTGTGTCGTCGAATAAAATAATACCTTCTTTCTCATGTTCAAACATCCACGAAATAGCCTTATAAGCATTTTTTGATTTTCCAATATGCTCATCGTGAAACATATATTTAGTTTCACATTTCCATTCCGGCATAATAACAGAGCGCGCTTTTAAGCACATTTGATAGTCGATTTGAATATTTCTATTGGCTCCATCAGCAGCAACATATAGTTTTTCGGGTTTTATTTTTCTGATTATTTGAAACAGATTATGTGTTTCTTCAACACGATTATACAATATTAAGAGGATAGGGGTCTTAAACATAATGATGTTATTTAGTTTGCGAAAATAGATTTTTTTTTACAAAATGTTTTTCAAAATATGAATCATTTTTTCTTCTTCATTCCATGCCAAATCTAACCAGTGAATTACAAATCCGGAACGTTCCATTTTTCTAAACCAAGTCATTTGGCGTTTGGAAAACTGATGTATTGCTGTGTTGAGTTTTTGAAACATGGTGTTATAATCCAATTGCTGAGTAAGATACAACATAACATAACGATATTCTAAGCCATATTTGTACAATTGTTCGGTAGAAACACCTTCTTTCAGAAGCGCTTGTACTTCTTCAATCATTCCGTTTTCAAGCCGTTCTTTCAGCCGCAAAGTAATTCGTCTTCTCACCTCATCTCTTTCTCCTTTAATTCCAAAAATGAGGGAAGAGATAGGAGTGGATTGATAACCGAGCAACAGAGCCTCAATATACATTCCACTACCGCCGCACAGAATTACGCTCTTGTTTCGCTGCTGAATGTCAATAATCGCTTGTTGGGCTAATTTTTGATAGTTGAATACTGTATTTACAATTCCGGGTTCTTCAATATCAATGAGATGGTAAGGAATTTTGACCCCGTCAACAGTATAATCTTCTATATCCTTACCGGTTCCTATGTCCATCCTTTTATAGATTTGGCGGGAATCGGCACTAATAATCTCTGCATCTATTTCTTTTGCTAAAAGTGCCGCAATACGTGTTTTTCCGGTAGCGGTAGGACCGAGAATAGTGATAATGGGGTTCATAGTGCAAAAAAAGAGGCTGTTTTACAGCCCCTTTTTGTAGTTATTATTTCACCACCAATTTTTGCATATACGACTGCCCTGTACTTGAGTCTGTCAATTTCATCAAATACATACCGGCAGGATACTGAGACACAGAAATAATATTTTTTCCTTCATATAAATTTTCAACTGCAATGAGATTTCCCAGCAAGCTATATACTTCCAATTTCATTGGAGAGCCGGCAACAATGTACACGTAATTTGTAGCGGGATTGGGAGATAGTTGAATTGCCGACTGATTGAAAGAAGCAATACCTACAACATTATTGCTTTTATCCAAAGGAACAATTCGGTTTTTATTATAAGTGAATTTACAAATACCATCAATATTTACAAGCAATGTTGGAATTGGGTCTTTATCTTTAATATAATCCGCATTAAAATTATCAGTATAAACAACTGAATCGTAAATAGTTGTATTTTCTTTCAAGTTGTAATATTTTCCGGATTCAAAAATTCCTGTTTGAGTGTAAAGTACATTATTTATTCTGATTATTTTTGCTTGAATAGGACTATTATTATCACTATTCAATTGAGAAGCTGTAATAACTACAGGTTCTACTTTTGCGTACCATTCAACCACATCACATTCTCCTGCAGGAACTAGTTCTATCATACCGAAATAGTTAGTTAAAGTACCTGTAATATTAGAAATTTTATCTCCAATTTGAACATCAGTTAGAAGATTTCCATAGACCATTATTGCTGCTGTCCCGTCTTGAATATAAATAGTATTATTGGTTTGTTTTTGAGTAACTACTGCTTTTCCTGTATAAGTTAAAACAGTTGAACCAGGGTTATTTCCATTATTAAATGGAGGTGCAAAAGTACGTAATTGAGCCAAAGAGGCTGCCGATTGTGGAAAACTATAAGTAGCAGAAACAACATTACTGGGATCCAAACCATCTTTTACCGCGAACGCTTTAATAGTAGTAGTGTTTTCTACAAAAATTGGGGTAGAAAAAGTTTCAGAACTTGTAGTAGGTGCTGATCCATCTGTAGTATAATGAATAGTAGCGCCTTCTGTAGCACAGTTAATAGATACATTCTGAGGAGTATTATAAGTACCGCTGCTTGGAGAGAAAGTTGGATTTGCAACCTGTGTTGATGTTCCTGCATCAATAATGCTAATATTGTCAATAAAAATACGACTTCCATTTACATTTTGAACATAGGCAGATGTTTTGAAATACATAGAAGTAGGTGTTGAGATTCCTGTAAACTGGAAAGAACATTCTACTAAATTACCTGCAGTAATAGGCCAACTGCCGAGAGGAACAACAAAATCTGTTTCTTGGTCTCCATAAACTACAATTACTTTTGCACTTGGTATCGTGTTTGTTCCTGTTGAAGGCCAACTAATAGCATAAAATTTAACTGCAATTGTGGATGCTCCATTTGTGTTAATAACTTCTGTACACAAAGCTCCCGGATCATTAGAAGTTCCCATTCTGATTTTTTTCCCCCCTTCATAGATTCTTTCGCTATTTGCAAAAATAAATCCATCGGGCATACCCTCCGCTTTTATTGCAGAATTTGAACCGGAGGATCCATCTGAATTACCTCCAATTTTAGAAAAATCGGATTGAAAAGGTAAATTGATTTGTGCAAACATAGTGTTTGAAATGCCCAACATCATAATCAATGCAAAGGCTAAAATTTGTAAAAAGTAGTTTTTTTTCATAATACTATAATTTATTGGTTATTAAATAATTTTTTTTGACGCTGCAAATATAACAGATAAATTGAATACAAATATTTTTTTTATGAATTTTTTGTTACAATAATTGTCAGACATAAATTTCTAATAGCCTTGATTTTACATTCGGAACTAAATTAATTTCAGGAACTACTGCAGGTTTTAAGGCACTCTCTCCGGCATACAATACCTCATGAAAATCATCGCCAAACAGATGTACCTCTCCTTCCACACAAAAATAAACTACAAATGAATCTATGTTGGTGTATTTTTTGTGCAGCGGTTGGTCAAAAATGATCGCATTGATATTAAAAAACTCAGAACGAAATAAGTTTGAGGTGGTGTTAAAATTCTCTTCATAATCAATTTTATAGTTTTCATTTTTATCGAAATGAATAGCTTCCAATGCTTCTGCAACATGCAGTTCTCTTGGCATTCCATTAGCATCCACTCTGTTCCAGTCGAAGATTCGGTATGTGATATCCGAGGGTTGTTGAATCTCTGCTATTTGAACTCCTTTTCCCAGAGCATGAACAGTACCTGCAGGAATAAAAAAGAGTTCTCCTTTTTTCACAGGATAAAACTGCAGCAAAGAATCGATTTGTTTTTTTTGGACTGCTTCAATATATTCTTGTTTTTCAACAAGTTTATTAAATCCCACATAGATTCCGGCGTTTTCTTCGGCATGAATGATATACCATATTTCGGTTTTTCCATTTTGTCCGTATCTTTGTTGAGCCAAAGTATCATCGGGGTGCACTTGTACAGAAAGAACATCTTGTGCATCAATAAGTTTAATCAACAGCGGAAAGCCCAGACCGTTTTTTTCAAATACGGTTTCGCCCACCAATTCACCCATGTATGTTTCTATCAGTTCTCTTAAATCATTTTCTGCTAAAAAACCATTAATTACCACAGAGATATTTTCATCTAAGTCAGAGATTTCCCAACTTTCGCCGAACTTTGTAGCGGTATCATCGGTTTTGTTAAATTTTTCAGCAAGTGTACGACCTCCCCAAATACGTTCTTTCAAAATGGGTTCAAATTTTAATGGATATAACATAATATCTATTTTGGTTTATACACAGTAAGTTCGAAATTTTTAGTATAAACATTACCGCCACTTCCTGCACTTACTGAATAGGTGTTGGAAATAGTATCATACCCCATTTTGAATACAGTAAAATCCCATTTACCGGCAGGTAGATTATCAAACATATAAAAACCTGATTTATCAGTTTTAGTTTCCAAAGTTTTCTTAGATTTTGTTATCAAAATTGTAACATCTTCTATAGGATTTTTTTTATTATTTCTTACAAAACCCTGTACTCTAAGATCTGATTTTGTGCAAGCTGTAATAATAAAGATAAAAGAAATGAAAAGAATGAGTATTTTTTTCATAATGATTATTGTGTAAAAAGTTAAATGGCTAAGGTGATTAATTCTTGATTTTGTAGATACAGTCTTTAATTTTATCAAATGTCCGCTCAATATTCATATCTAATCCTACTGAAAAACGAATAAGTCCTTCCGACATTCCCATTTCTCGTTGAATCTCTTCGGGTACTTCTGATGAGGTTGATTTTCCTGAGTTACTGAACAAGGTTTTGAAATATCCTAAACTAACCGCCAAATATCCCACATCGGCATCTTGCATTTTTTCCATAATAGCATTTGCTTTTTCAGCCGTACCCATATCAATAGCAATCATTCCACCGAATCCGTAACCGTTGTTCATCATAGATTTTAACAATTCGTGGTCGGGGTGTTCCGGCAATCCGGGATAGTTAAACTTGATTCCCAGTTCTTTAAACCGCTCTGCCAAATACAAGGCATTTTTCCCATGTTGCATCATTCTGATATGCAGGGTATGTAAGTTTTTCAAAATAGAGGAGGATAATTTTGGGTCTAAAACAGGACCGAGCAACATGGCAGTGCCACAATTCACATCTGCTAAACTGTTAATAAAGTCAGTGGTGGAACAAATAGCGCCTGCAACGCAGTCGTTTTTACCATTGACAAACTTTGTCATACTATACACCACTACATCAACGCCAAAATTATGAGGAGTAACCATGAGTGGAGTAAATGTATTATCGCACACTAATTTGGCATTGTTAGCATGTGCAATTTTTGCCAATTCGGGCAAATTAGAAATTTGGAGCAACGGGTTTGTCATTGTTTCCGTATAGATCAGTTTTGTATTAGGGCGCATTGCTTTTTTCACAGAATCTAAATTGGAAATATTTACAAAAGTAACAGCGATATTGAATTTTTTGAGATAGTTTTCAAAAAATGCAAAGGTGCCACCGTAAGTGGTCATACTGGAAACGATATGGTCTCCGGAATTACAGATTTGCAAGATAGTACAAGTAATTGCGGACATTCCGGAAGCTGTAACCCACGCAGCCTCTGTATTTTCCATAGCGGCTAAAGCGTCTGCCAAATATTTGTTACTTGGATTCCAATGTCTTGAATAGAGGTAGCACCCTTCGGTTTCTCCTTGAAAAGTATCGGTCATGGTACGGGCTTCTAAAAAGGTATAGGTTGCAGAATCTGTAACAGACGGATTTACATCTCCAAACTCTCCAAATTGGTGCAAATCCTGAATAGCGTTTGCAGGGTCAAATTTTTTCATAAAGTTATAATTTTTAAATTGTTAATTTCAATAATTTAGATCAACTAATTAGATTAATGTTTGCGAGCAAAAATAATAAAAATAAGATAGATAATTTTGCGTGAAATAGATGGAAATATTGAAAAGAAATTGTTGTGGTTAGTAATCCACATTAAATCTTTTGAAAACCTTATCGTTGCTAATTACTTCCAATGCTTTGAGAAACCCCTCATCTGTCATTAAGAAGATTTGCCGGGCTTCTCCATAACTAAAAAGATTTCGTGCAATTTCATATTTTAAGGCATCTTTAATAAATGAATCTGCTTTGATAATGTTGCGAAAACGCATGGACTCATTGAAAGAGTTTGTAACATATTTCGTAATCATATCTTTATACTGTTCATTATTATTCAGATCATCTAAAGAATTGTACAAAGAATCTAATTCTCCTGCTTTATCTTTTACAAACCATTCTATTCTTTTAGAAAATTGAAAGTCAACGGTATCTTTCACTCCTTCTTTATGTGCGTAATCCATCAATTCTTGAAATAACGTTTCAGAGATTTTGAAATTATTTTTAAAATCTTCCATTGAAACGTATTTTTCTTTCAAAAGTTCTTTGTTATTTTCCATGTAGTCTAAAATAAACCCACTGAAAATTCCTTTTCTAAACATTTCATTGTAAAGCGTTGAGTATCTTGTGGTATCCAATGGAATAAAAATGTCAGGCATTATTCCTCCTCCGCCATATACTGTTCTCCCTTTTGCTGTTTGATATTTAAGCGAATCGGGAAATTTAATGCTATCAGCGGTTAATAACTCACCATGTTTTGAACGTGTTTCCAAATCATTTAAGTAGGTAGCCAATCCATCTTCATACGGTTTCTGAATGCATCTTCCAGATGGAGTGTAATATTTTGAGATTGTAAGTCGAATTTGTGATCCATCTGGTAAATATATTGGTTTTTGCACCAATCCTTTTCCAAAAGTTCTGCGCCCCATTATTATAGCTCTGTCCCAATCCTGTACTGCACCTGAAACTATTTCACTTGCAGAAGCAGAACCTTCATCAACAAGAACAATAAACTTTCCTTTTTGAAACTCTCCTTTTCCGTTTGATTCGAATTCTTCACCGGTATTTCTAAAATTATCAGTATAAACAATCATTTTTTTATTACCAATAAATTGGTTTGCAATTTCAAAAGCAGCTTGCAGGTATCCACCCGTATTACCTCTCAAATCAAGGATGAGGTTTTTCATACCTCTCGCTTTCAAACGAGTTAGGGCATCCAAAAACTCTTGATTTGATGTTTGTGCAAATCTTTCTAAACAGATATATCCTGTGTTTTTATCTGCCATAAAAACAACATTAATACTGTTCATCGGAATCTTATCGCGGGTAATATTAAATTCTAAAAGTTCAGGGTTCTTTCCTCTTTTGACAAAAACAGTCACTTTTGTACCTTTTGGTCCACGCAGATGATCAGCTACCCATTTATTATTTACTTGTTTTCCATATGCAATAGTAGTATCCACTTTAATAATCTTATCTCCTGCTTTAATACCAACTTTATCAGAAGGTCCATTAATAATTACTTCCATAACATTAATAGTATCTTTAATAATTTGAAAAGTTACACCAATTCCTTCAAATGAACCAATGAGCGGTTCATTGGCTTGTTGCACATCTTTCTTTGAAATATAAGCAGAGTGAGGGTCAAGTTCTTTAAGCATCTCAATTATTCCTTTTTCTACTAACATATCGAAACTTACTGTATCTAAATAGATGTCATTAATATTTTTAAGCAACTGATTCATTTTTTGATAGTTGACTTGATATGTTGAGTTTTGTGAAAACAAAGCAACCGAAATAAAGAGGAATAATAATAATAATTGAATTTTTTTCATACAAAATATTAATTTAGTAAAACTTAATTTAAACGTGCAAAAATAGGGATTTCGTATAAAGGGTTCTTTACTTAAAACCTTATTCCCAATGTCAATAATATTCTATGAGTAACAAATTTGTTATTCACCACATTTACAAATTCTGGTTCGTACATCCAATACTTCTCTTTTGAAGTATTAAATGCGTAAGCAAAATCGCCATAAAGAAACTTGGTTCTAAAACCTAAGCCTGCTGAAGCATAGTGTTGAGAGCCGTCGTTAATGTTATTTTTATAAGGAGATGAGATATAGTTATATCCTGCTCTGATAGAGAACACTTGGCTTAAATTTAATTCTAACCCAATTCGAGCAATGTGGCTAAAACCATACTTGTTTTGAATAGCATTATTTTCTTTATTAAAGTTATAGTCAACAGAAGACATTGATGCCATGCTATAGTCTACGAACTCATACTCAGCGCTAATAAATGCACGTTGTGCAATTAAGAAAGCCACATTTGCAGTAGCTCGCAGAGGAGTTGTAAGTGAATAATTGTAAGAGTTAACATAATTGACAGAAAGGTCATCTGTCTTTGTTTGAGCAAACATTTTTCTGTCAAAATTATCTTTTATATTTCCGTAATATGTAGGGGTATGAAATGCAAAGCCAAAACGTAAAAAATTGAAAGGCTGGTAAATGGCACCAATTTTAAAAATAATACCGGTTGAACGAACAGTAAGTTTATCAGTTAATTTAATACTCCTAAAAGTATCTGTTGGCGATGGGTGATCATCAACTTCCAAAAAGAATCTTTTTTCAGAAAAATTAATGAAAGGCACTCCTATTGTTGCACCTAAAAACAATTTATCATCATAATTTGTTCCGACTGAAAAAATCATTTCATCAATACCACCAGCCCTAGATACAGAAGAAGATTGGGCCAGGTCTTTTCCGAGTAATGCAGGCACATATGATGTTTTGCTATCTGATTCAGGGTTAATGAAGTATGAATTCCATGCAATCCAAGCTTCATCCGATCCCCAATAATCAACATCTTCGTAATTGAGTCCGTTAGCTTCCAAAGCAAATACAGAGCCAATAGTGCTTCCCTTGCTTCTTCCTTCAACAGAAAAAGTGTTATTGAAGTTTTTGATACGATTAAACCCAAATCCCAATTGGAATTTCTTCCACAGCGTGCTTGATATTCCTGGAATTGTCAGTACAATACCTGCACTACCCAAATTATACTTCACAGCTTGTGCTGAAGTTCCTGTTTCATTGTATCCTGTTGTGTTTTTGTAAACAGAAACAGTCAGAGGGGTAAAAGTCACCTCACTTTTTTTGTACAGTCCAATAGCTGCCGGGTTTACGTTGAGTGCAGAAAACTCTGCACCTACAGCTCCAAAAGCTCTTCCTGCTCCCATAAAACGCGCACTGCCTTGCCAGTCTAATTCCGAGAAACGAAGCGCGTCTATCTCATTTTGGGTAAAAATGCTAATTTGCAATAGGGAGAGAAAACCAATTGAAAAGAGGATTTTTTTAAGTAATTTTTTCATAATAAATAGGTTTTTGATAATATTTTTTTTAGCATACTGAAGACACAGATAAAACAGATGAACTCATATTTTCTTGAACCTCATCAATCATTCTCCTATCATTTTGTAATCTTGGCACTTTATACTGCCCTCCCAATTTATTTTCTTTTGCCAACCAATTCAAAAAAGTTCCTTCTGGAGCGATTTTGATTTCCGGCGCAACCAACATAAGATCTTTGGTACGTTTTGCTTCGTAATCTGAGTTCAGTGTTTTCAATGTTTGGTCTAAAACTATTCTGAATTTTTCAATATCATCAGGTAAAGTTGAAAACTCGATCAGCCATTGGTGTTTTCCTTTTGTTTCAATGCTATCTATGAAGATAGGGGCTGCTGTATATTCTGTCAAGATTGCGTTGGTCTGTCTGCACGCTTCTGCTACAGCTTTGTCTGCATTATCCACTACTAACTCTTCTCCGAAAGCATTGATATAGTGCGTTGTTCTTCCTGATATTTGAAAACGAAATGGGCGCAAGGATGTGAAAATGATAGTGTCTCCAATTTCGTAGCGCCACAATCCAGCTGGAGTAGTAATTATTAAGGCATACTCTTTGTGTAATTCAACTTCTTGCAAAGGGATAGCTTTTTGTTTTCTAACTCCTATTTCATCAATTTCTATGAACTCGTAAAAAACTCCGTTATCTGAGAGCAGCAACATATCGTTGCAGAAACGCTGGTCTTGAAACCCAAAAAAACCTTCTGAAGCGTTGTACATATTCATAAAAAAGACCGAATTAGAAACAATTTTTTTGTATTCTTCATAGTATGGTGCAAAAGCAACACCACCATGAAAAAATACTTCCAAGTTAGGCCAAACTTCCGACATACTATTTTTCTTTGAAATTTTCAGCACTTCTTTCAATACTAACAACATCCAAGAAGGTACTCCTGATATTGAAGTAATATTTTCATTTACGGTATGTTCTGCGATAAGATGTAGTTTTGTATTCCAATCTTCGGTTAATAGTACATTTTTTCCCGGAGCTTTTAGATACTCTCCAATGACTGGCATATTTTCCATCAGCACTGCAGAAATATCTCCGCATTTCACTTTTGTTTTCATCTCTATTTTTTGAATACTGCCTCCCAAAGTTATTCCTTTTCCCGCAAATATATCAGTTTCCGGAAAAAGTTCAATATAAAAAGTTAGCGAGTCTTTTGCTGACAAATAGTTATTGAGTTTAAGAGAGTCATTAGTAACTGGAATATATTTGCTTTTTGCTTGTGTTGTTCCTGATGATTTCGCCATCCATTCTACTTTTGAATTCCAAAGCACATAATCATCTCCAATAATCACACGTTCAATATAAGGATATATTGCTTCATAGTTCTGAACCGGTACGTTTCGTTGAAAAGCTTCATAACTCATATTGGGTGTAAACCCAAAATCTTTTCCAAATCTGGTTTTCAGTCCATTGCGAACCAAGAAAGCAAACCATTTTTCTTGCGTTTCCAATGCGTGTTCGTATAGTGAGACAATTCGTTCTTCTCTAAAACCGAAATAGGCACGAATAGGTGTGTTCAGGAACTGCATATTGAAATCATTTTACAGGAATATTTTTCAAAGTTTCAACAAGAAAATCCCAAAACTTGCCAACGCTATCAATATTTACACGTTCGTCTGGTGAGTGCGGGTTTCTGATTGTGGGTCCGCAAGAGATCATATCCCAGTGAGGGTACGCAATACTAAAAAGTCCGCATTCTAATCCTGCATGAATAGCTTTGATTTCAGGAGTTTTAGCATACATTTTCTCATACACTTTTAGCATGGTTTTTAAAATTGGTGATTCCAAATTGGGCTTCCAGCCAGGGTATCCTCCGGTTAGGTCTACTCTTACCTCAGCCAATTCTGCAATTGCTCTCATTTTATTGGCAACCGCTTCTTTGGCAGATTCTACGCTACTGCGCATCAAATTGGCGATGGAAAGTGTCCCCTTTTCTGTTTTCACAATGGCTAAATTTGTGGAGGTTTCCACTAATCCGGACATAGAATCGCTCATTCGCATCACGCCATTTGGAATTGCCAACACTAAATTTACTGCTTTTCTTTGGCAATCTGCCCCCATTACCTCTTTTGGAGTATTAATTTTTATTAATGCTATTTTCAAATCTGGTTCAGTTCCTGCAAACTCTTTTGCAATAGCTGTGGATAGTTTTTTTATCAGTTGTTCAAATTCATCAGTTTTATTTTTTTGAACTGCAACAGTTGCAAACGCTTCTCTTGGGATTGCATTTCGTAAACTGCCACCATTGATTTCTGCGATGTGAATTTCCAAATTTTCCAATGCATTTTTCAGGAGGCGCATCAGTACTTTGTTTGCGTTGGCTCTTCCCAGCACTATATCCATGCCGCTGTGTCCTCCTTTTAATCCTGTAACAGCAATTTCATAGCCCTCTGTATCTGCCGGAGTGAGTTTGATATTGTAGTCAAATTCAAAGGTGGCGTCCATTCCGCCTGCACAACCTACATAAAGTTCTCCTTCGTCTTCAGAATCCAAATTGATGAGAATATCTCCTTTGAGGAGACCCGGTTTTAGCCCGAATGCACCGGTCATTCCGGTCTCTTCATCTACTGTAACCAACACTTCAATGGGACCGTGTTCAATGGTATTATCTAACAGGATTGCCATTGCTGCAGCGCATCCCATGCCATTGTCTGCGCCCAATGTAGTGCCGCTGGCTCGTACCCAACCGTCTTCACAAATGAGTGGATGTATAGGGTCGGTAACGAAGTTATGATTAGAATCACTGTTTGCCTGAGGCACCATGTCAATGTGTCCTTGAAGAACTACTGACATCCGGTTTTCATAACCGGGAGTTGCAGGTTTACGCAAAATGATATTGCCGGTATCGTCTTGAGTATACTCAATTTGATGTTCCTTTGCCCAATCTTTGAGCCATGCTAAAATCTTCTCTTCATGCTTGGAAGGATGCGGGATAGCACAAATGTTTGCAAAAATTTCCCACATCTTGTGGGGATACAATTTGGATAGTTCGGTGTTCATAATAATATGGTTTTTAGATTATTTTTTATTTGAAACGTTTAAACGTAGAATAAAGTTGCAAATATCCATTTTTTTTTGCTCAAATATCCTTTTTTTATAGCATTTTTTTTTTCTCTTTTTTAGTTTGTAATAATTCCGAAAAATAAAATATTTTTGCCCCCATAAACCTTGATTAGATTAATCTTTTAACTTATAAATCTTTAAATCTTATAATTTGTAACCTAAAACTATAAATGACTATAATTAACCTACTAAAACAAGTTCCACTTCCTGCCGAAATGCGTATGGGGGAAGACGGATTAATGGACCGTACTAAGGCTAAATCTGTGATTAATACCGATTGCCAGTTTGGCTTGGAAGCCGGATTGCAACTTAAAAAGAATTACCCTGACGCAAGAATGATTGTATGCTCTATGGGACCGCAATCTTTCACGGCTTCATTACGAAAAGCGATATCTATGGGATATGATGAGGCTTATCTGCTTTCTGACCGTAAATTGGGAGGCTCGGATACATTCGCTACAGGATTGGCTTTATCAACTTTACTAAAATATTTAGGTTTTACAAAAGACACAAAAGAACCGTTTGTCATCTTTGCCGGACGCCAAACCAGCGACGGAGATACGGCGCACGTGCCATCGCAGGTTGCCGAAAATTTGGGAATCCCACAAGCTACATTTGTTGAAAAAATAACGCCCGCAGAAAACGGTAATATTATCGCCAAACGCATCATTGAGGGAGGCCACCAAATGCTTGAGTTGCCAATGCCCTGTTTAATCTCTTTTACTCCCACCGGCATTGCGCTGCGAAAACCATCGCTTATTGGAGCCATAAAAGCGCGTAATGCAACAATTAACATATTGGGAATTGATGAGATCGGTTTGGGTACAGAAAAAATCGGACTGAACGGCTCCCCCACTATTGTGGTTAACGTAACCGATATTGTTAGTGAACGTCCGACGGTTGTAATGTGTGAAGGGGGATCTGAAAAAGAAAAAATAAACAGCTTATTCCAAAATCTTAAAAATGAGAGAACTACTTTGGATAAGCAAATTCCAAAAGAAAAGTTTAAAAAAGATACTGACAATTTCGAAATCATAGATACCCGTTGCGATTTCAAACATATCCTTACTTGGGCGGAAGTTGTAAACGGAAAAATTATCAGACCCTCTCTTGAACTTTTTACTCCGGCGCGGCATTTGGCAGATCAATTGGGAGAAGATACTAAAATAAAAACTGTACTGATTGGTAAAGACGTAAAACCATTAGCAAATGAACTTTTTGAGTATGGCGCTGACGAGGTAATTTGCGTGGAAGACAACCGCTTGGAAGAATATTTGGTGCTTCCATTTGCGGAAATTTTTGCTCAGATTGTTGCACAATATAAACCCGAAATAGCACTTTTTGGGGCAACCACAGCAGGACGCGAACTCGCCCCACGTATTGCCGTAAAAACAGGTAGCGGTATTACTGCCGACTGCACCGGACTTGAGATTGATGAATATGTGGATAAAAAGAATAAACAGATTATTCGACCCATCCTTCAATCGCTTCGCCCAACATACGGGGAGAGTAAATTAGCCACAATTTTAGGATTTGAATACCCTCAAATATCAACCGCGCGCGCAGGTACTTTCGAAATACCTCAAAGAAGGGAAGGCAGAATAGGAACCGTTTCTGATTTTAATCCGCAACTCTCACAAAATGAGTTTCGTACTATGATCTTGAGTACTATTCGCGGCGACGGCGGATTGCAAAGTTTGTTCGAAGCAGATGTCGTTGTGGCTGGAGGAAGAGGTACAATTGACGATAATTTAGGTTCGGTTAAAGAACTTACTGAAGCGCTTAAAAATCAAGGATTCAAAGCAGAATGGGCTTGCAGTCGTGCCGTAGTGGACGAAGGTACTGTGGAATATGCACGTCAAATTGGACAAACAGGAAAAACAATACGACCCAAACTGTATATCGCTATTGGAATTTCAGGAGCTATTCAACATATTGCCGGCATGAAAGAAGCGGAAACAATTATTGCCATTAACAACAACCCCAAAGCGGCAATTTTTAAAAATGCAGACTTTGGCATTGTTGGAGAATATCAAGATATTATTCCTGAACTCATTGAACAAGTAAAAAATGGAAAAACAATATTAAATTTGCCATGAGAGGCTTCTTAGAAGAATATAGAAATAAAAGACTGCATGCAAAATACACGGTAAAGTAATACAAAATGATTAATTATAGAAAAATAGGAGAACATTCTTACGCTTGGGATATTATTATGCCCTATTACCGATTTGCATTGGCAGATGCTTTCTTTAAAGAGTGTCTTGTAGTAGGTCGGGAAAATATTCCACCTCCCGGAACTCCAACTTTTGTGATCGCCAATCACCAAAACAGTGTAAACGATGCCCTGCTCATTGTGAGCATGTTTAAAGATTACAGACAGCCTGTTTCGCTGGCTCGTGGGGATTTCTTTGTAAATAAAACGATTGCAAAGATTTTTCGTTTTTGGCGTGTAATGCCTACTTTCCGTATTCAAGACAGTAGAGGAAAATCGGACATGCTGAAAAACTTGGAAACTTTTGAAATTGCAAGCAATATCCTAAAAAAAGGAGGCGTTATTATCATGTTTCCCGAAGCGATGCACCAGCAACGCCGTATATTAGGGACATTTAAAAAAGGAGTTCCTAGAATTTGCTTCAGCGCTGAGGAAGCTAACAACTTTCACCTCAATCTCCAAATTTTACCTGTAAATCTACATTATTCTAATATCCAACTCTTTAGAGAAAAAGCACTCATTGAAATAGGTAAGCCATTCAAATTTAACGAATTCTTCGAAACCTATAAGAATAATCCAAATGATGCTTATCTTAAATTTAATGATAAAGCAAGAACCGTTCTAAAATCAATGGTTCTACATATTGAAGACAACGAAAATTATGAAGCATTTGATTTCCTCCGAGAGATAATTCGTAGTTATCGTATCGAAAATAATTATAAAAAATACAATTACTATGATGAATTTAAAGAGGAAAAGAAAGTGATCACCGAGATTGATGCTCTTAAAGATAATGATCCCGATAAATTTCAAACCTTAATTTCTGAAACTAAAAAATATTCAGAGTTATTGAAAAAACTGAATTTTAAAGATTATCTATTAAATGAAAATAAAACAGGTGTACAATTAACTATAAAAACTTTACTCATGTTTCTCTTTTTTCCTGTTTTTCTTTTTGGCTTTGTTAATAATGCTATTCCATGCGGGCTCGCCAATTTATTGACAAGAAAAATAAAAGACAAGGTCTTTATCGGTACCTTTCGCTTTTTGCTTGGTTTTTTGTTGTTTCCATTATGGTATATTGGAATTTGCACTGCTGCCTCTTTGATTGCACACAGTTTGATAATTGGACTTTTGTACACAGTTTTGGCATTTATTTCTCTATTTTGGTTTTACAGATACAGGGTTAACATGCTAAAACTTTGGCACAAGTGGAGATTTTTCTTTCAGAGAAAAACGAAAGCCATTTTACAGCTTAAAAACCTTAGAAACAATATCTTATTATCGTTTCAATAGAAAAAACTATTAGGCAATATGTTCTTATTATTGCTGTATTCCTATTTCTCATCATTTTTTATCAGTTCTATTCTCAACATATTCAGTGCTGCCATGGCTGCACGTTTAATAATCACTTCTCTTCCTCCATTTTTGCCCAAAAGAAATTTTTGGCATACTACTCTCGTAGGAGTTGCTACAGCAACCCATATCAAGCCTATTGGTTTATCCTTTGTGCCACCACTTGGCCCTGCGACTCCGGAAATGGCAACAACATAATCAGTATCAAATAGATTCATGGTGTTGATTGCCATATCAGTGACTACAAATTCGCTCACGGCTCCATGTTTCTTTAAGTTACTTTCTCTAACATTGAGGATGTCTCGTTTTATTTCATTAGAATAAGAAACGATAGAACCTTTAAAAAAACGAGAACTGCCTGGAAGCGATGTTATAAGATGTGAAATATATCCGCCAGTGCAACTTTCGGCAATCGCTAATTTTTTTTGGTGTTTTGTTAACAATTTAGAAACAACTTCAGTTAAGGTCTCACCATCAGTAGAAACAAGAGAAGAGTTAATAAGTTTTATTAATGCAGGAAGTTGCACTTCTATAAATTGTTTTGCAGTTTTCTCATCTTTAGCTCGGGCAGTTAATCTCAGCAAAACCTGACCAGGTGAAGGTAAATAGGCTAGCGAAAGAGCTTTTGGTAATCTCTTTTCCCAAACTTCAATTTTTTGGGCTATCATACTTTCGCCCATGCCGGAAGTGAGAATATCTTTGTGTACAACTGCGCAAACGCCTTTGTATTTTTGTTTGAGTAAAGGAATTACAGATTCTAATAGAATAGCTTGCATCTCGAAAGGCACACCTTGTAAAGCAATTAATGTTTTGCCGTTTTTCTCAATCCAAAGCCCGGGAGCAGTGCCGTTTTTGTTGGGTAGAACTATTGCCCCGGCAGGTATTTCAGCTTGTTTCTTGTTTATCTCAATTGTTTCCAAGCCTCTATCTGAAAACATTTTGATCACTGTTTCCAGCGTAGATTGATCTATCTCAAAATCCAATTTAAAATACTGAGCAATCACTTTTTTAGTCATATCATCTTTAGTGGGTCCTAACCCACCAGTGGTTATTATCCAATCGCTCTCTTTAAAACTGTCAGAAATAGTTTTATAAATAGTATTTGGTTCATCTGAAATCACAATCGTTTTATGAATATCAATTCCGGCTGAAGTCAATTTTTCAGCAATAAATGCGGCATTAGTATTGATGGTTTTGCCAAAAAGAAGTTCGTTTCCAATGTTAATAATATACATAATTAAAGTATTAAGTAATTTATGTGAAGATGTATTAAACTGTGCAAAAATAAATTTTTATTAAATGAAAATAGATATTTTGTATGATAACTTTCGTATCAAAAAAAGTATATTTTTGCCCCCTCAAAAAAAGGCTGGTGCTGTAGCTCAGTCGGTAGAGCAACGGACTGAAAATCCGTGTGTCGGCAGTTCAATTCTGTCCAGCACCACAAAGAAAGTCGCTAATAATCTGCAAGATAAGATATTAGCGGCTTTTGTTTTTGGATTTGCACCACATTTGCACAACATCAAATTAAAATACTCCAAATTTCAATAAATTCAAGACGTTTTTGAACAGAAAAAATTAAAAATCACAAGTGCTATATTTATTATTACCGAAATAATGGAAATTATCGCAAAAATACGAGTCCTTTTCTGATATTTCAGATTGTCAAGTGTTAAACGTTCAATATCTACGCTTATGGGGTCATCAAGATTTGGGTTTTCGTTCAGATAATATTTTCCTTTTTCAGTAATTTTGGCATCTATTATTTCACCATAATTAATTTTGGCATTTTTATTCACAATTTCTGAATTTGCTAATTAAGTGCATTGACTCTAGTGTTTTGCATTAATTGTTAGCAAAATCTGCTGACTTTTCCTATTTTTGCGACCTCAACATTATACGCGAAATGGAATATACCGCAATTTTCGATAAGCTGAAAATCCTAGCTGAAGCTGCAAAATATGATGTATCCTGCGCCTCAAGCGGAACTACCCGCAAAAACACCAATAAAGGGATCGGATCGGCAGAGGGGTGGGGAATCTGTCACAGTTTTACCGAAGATGGCAGGTGTGTCTCTCTGCTCAAAATTATGCTTACCAATCACTGTAAATTTGATTGCGCTTACTGTGTGAACAGGGTAAGTAACGACGTGCCGCGAGCCACATTCAGTGTTTCAGAGATTGTGGAATTAACCATTGAATATTATCGCCGAAATTATATTGAAGGGCTTTTTTTGAGTTCGGGCGTGGTACGCAATGCCGACTATACTATGGAACGCATGGTTGCCGTTGCCAAAGATTTGCGGACGATTCACAAATACAACGGATATATCCATTTGAAAGCAATACCGGGGGCAAGCCCCGAACTGATGAGACAGGCAGGTCTGTACGCCGACCGCCTGAGCGTGAATATTGAACTCCCCTCGGAACAAAGTCTGAAATTGATTGCCCCACAGAAAGACTATCAAAGTGTATTGGAACCGATGGGTTATATTCATCAGCGTTTTTTAGAAAGCAAGGAGGAGAAGAAGAAGTATCGGCATGTTCAGCCCTACGCGCCCGCCGGACAGAGTACGCAAATGGTGATCGGCGCATCGCCCGAAAACGACAAACAGATTCTCACATTAGCCTCTTTTCTCTATCAACAACCCTCTATGAAACGGGTCTATTATTCAGGCTATATTCCTGTAAATCTTGCTGATACGCGACTTCCTGCCCTTACGGCTCCGCCGCTTGTGCGCGAAAACAGACTCTATCAAGCCGATTGGCTCATGCGCTTTTACCAATTTAACGTAGATGAGATTGTAAATGAACAGTTTCCCGATTTAGACTTGGAATTAGACCCCAAATTAGCCTACGCCTTGCGACACCCCGAACTGTTTCCAATAGACATTAACACAGCGCCTTACGAACTAATTTTGCGTATTCCGGGTGTGGGGGTTAAATCGGCAAAACTGATAGTAACCTCGCGCCGCTACGGTCGTTTAACGTTGGAACATTTGAGAAAAATGGGTGTGGTTACCAAACGGGCAAAATATTTTATTACTTGTAATGAATTGCCGATATTTACCATCCATGAAGCGCACCCCGAAAATCTTCGCCAATTGTTTGTTACAAATACACAAGAAAAAATGAAAAAAAATAAAACACAATTGCAATTGCTGTTTCCTGAATAATTTTTTTTGACAGTATGAAAAAAGATATATTTTTGCAGACCAAACTTTAATAAAAATCGAACTTTGGTCTATAAAAATAAAAACAGATGCAGTATATTGAACGAAAAGATTATTTGGATACACTTATCGGGTTGCGAGACAAGAACTTGATAAAAGTACTAACCGGAGTAAGACGTTGCGGAAAATCTACCGTAATGCAAATGTTTCGTGATTTTTTGATTTCTAATGGTGTAGTCGAGACTCAAATAGTTTTCCTAAATTTTGAAGATTTTGAAAATCGCAAATGGTTAAATGATTTTGAAAACCTATATTATTATATTGTAAATCAATTGGATTTATCTAAACCTTGTTATGTATTTCTTGACGAAGTACAGCAAATAAAAGAATTTGAAAGAGTTGTTGACGGGCTTTATGTAAAACCAAATATTGATGTATATATTACAGGATCAAATGCTTATCTCTTATCAAGCGAACTTGGCACTTTACTAACAGGCAGATATATTTCCATTCATATTTTACCTTTTTCATTTAAGGAGTTTTTATTGACCCAAACGGATGTTTCACGTACTGATTTATTGTTTGCCAAATATCTTGATCTTGGAGGGATGCCGGGAATTTTTGAACTTCCGGAAAAATCAATTAAAAACTACATACAAGATGTGTTGTATAACATTATTCAGAAAGATGTTCTTGTGCGTAACAAATGGCGAAATGAAGAACATTTCAACAAAACTACCGCATTTCTATTTGATTCTATTGGTTCAATTATTTCGCCAAAAAAAATAACCAATACGATAAAAACCAACAACAAAATTTCTCTTTCTCATAATACTGTTGATAATTACATAAGTGCCTTGGTAGAATCATTTCTGTTTTACAAAGTAAAACGTTTCGATTTGCGTGGCAAAGGACTTTTGATGACACAAGAAAAATATTATACTGTAGATCTGGGATTAAAAAAATTCTTTCTTGGCGATAAAATTAATCTTGACTTGGGGCATAATCTGGAAAATATTGTTTACTTGGAATTGTTAAGACGTGGTAATCAAATAAATATTGGAAAAGCAGATCATACCGAAATTGATTTTGTAGTAAGAAAACCAAATGGCGACAGAGAATATATTCAAGTGGCTTGGACGGCAAAGGAAAAAAGCACATTTGAGCGAGAAATACATCCTTTTGAATTGATAAAGGATTATAACAAGAGAATATTACTAACTACCGATGTTGAGCCTGTAACAACTTACAAAGGGATACAAAAAATAAATGTAATTGATTGGTTATTGGAAAAATAAATAATGCTAATAAAAAGATATAACTCATTTTTATGAATAGCGCACTCTCCTTTACCTACGACGGCACTCTTGAAGGAGTTCTCACCTGCGTTTTTGAAGCATTCGACAGAAAACAGTTCCCGCAACAGATTTTTAAACAGGAGGCCGCTTTACTCTTTACGGATAATTACCACGTGGAAACCGATGAGGAAAAGGCGAATCGGGTGGTGGCAGGGCTGCGAAAGAAAATATCGAAATCTGCCGTGCAGATGTTGTTTACTTGCTGGTTATCGGAGTTGGAAGGGATTGAGAACTTGCTCTTCAATTATATCTGCAAAGCGTTTCGAGCGCCTAAATCCATAGAGTTGAATTTTGCGGATCCGGATGTGTTGGAACTCTCCAAAATCTATAGGAAAGTGCAACGGGAGGCGGAGCGGATGCGGCAGTTTGTACGCTTCCAAAAAACGGCAGATGATTTCTATTTTGCGGCGATAAAACCCATATACGATGTCTTACCGATGGTAGCCCCACATTTTGAAGATCGTTTTGCCGACCAGCAATGGGTAATTTACGATATTAAACGCAAACACGCCCTCTATTACAATTTGAAAAAAACGGAAATTATTACCATTGAAGATGTTAAAATTGACCTTCAAACGGGGAAACTTCACAGCGAGGCGCTTGCCGATGAGGAACTACACTTTCAAAGCGGTTGGCGGCAATATTTGCGTTCCATCTCTATAAAAGAGCGAAAAAATTTACGGCTACAACGACAGTTTATGCCCAAACGGTTTTGGAACTATTTGACAGAGAAGCAGGGGCATATCTAATTACTTTTTTTTATTTTATCCAACCAGTGCCGACTGTTAGAGTTTTCGTAGTTTTCCAAAGGAAGAATCAGTGAAACTTACCAAAGATAGAATTGGTTTTTTGGCGCAAGAAGTAGGGATAGTATTTCCGGAATTAGTAACGCTTCCTGAAACAGAAGAAGATTATTGCAGTATTAACTACGATGGAATGATCCCTATATTACTTGAAGCTATCAAAGAGCAGCAAAGCATGATTGAGAATTTGCAAAATGAGATTCAACATGGATCCAACTGATGCAATGAAAGTATATCAAAATATTCCAAATCCATTTAATGAACAAACTACCATTCAATGTTATGTTCCTAATAACATTCAAAAAGCAGAATTGTGCGTTTACAATATGCAGGGCGCTCAGGTAAAATGTATTATCGTTTCAGAACGGGGAATGGTGAATGTGCAGATACAGGCAGGACAACTCTCCGCCGGTATTTACACCTATCTATTAGTGGGCAACGGAGGAACCAGCGATGCCAAACAAATGATTTTAACGAAATAATTTTTATTTTTGCGCAATTAAATCTTTAAATTTTTGTGTTATGAATAAAAAATATTTTTTCTTAGGATTAACAATCTTTGCAATTTCTGTTTTTCTTTTCTCTACATGCCAAAAACTTAACCCGGAAATACCGATTCCGGAAATACCGATTCTGGAACTACCGAATCCGGAACCTATACTTGTATCAGATCTGATTCTTAATAAAAATGAACTTATCCTTGAGGTGGGCAAAACGGAAACCCTAATTGCTACCATTTATCCTGAAAATGCCACCAATAAAAAACTAACGTGGTATAGTGACAATCCTGGGAGCGTTACAGTAAACAATGATGGCTTAGTAACAGCAATCAATAAAGGAACGGCTACCATTACCGTTACAGCAGAAGAAGGTGGTAATTATAAACAGGCAAAATGTTATATTAAAGTGGGAGATTATCGTGCAAAATGGGTAGGAAGTTATGAGTGTGAAGCAGTTTACGATGATAAGAACCCTTGTGGAGGAGGCTCTTATCATAAAGAATACCAAGCAATAGTAGATGTATCTGTAAGTGGAGATTCTTCATTATATATTTCGGAAAGAAATCCAAACCCACAACAATCCGCTATTAAGCATACTGTAAAAGTCCATTCAGATGGAAAATTTAGCACATTCTTTAAGCTTACTGAAGGAGCTGGGGGATATTTTGTTAACGATAGTATCTATGCGTTTTATGGTAGTATGTCAGCTGGATGTAGCTTAGAAATTAGTTATCAAGGAAAAAAAATTAAAAACTAATAATAAAAAGAGGTTAATTCCTTTTCCTTTTTAAGGAAAAGGTGGCAGCCGACGGCGCTCAATCATCTCAAATACAAATTGACCTGACTTCGCCAATGCGACATCCGAAAACGGTCGCGCCGCAGGCGCACAATAATGCATAACCGTATGCAAGCGTAGCGCAGCTTACGGTAAGGGAGATACGTAGGCAGCGTAAACCCCGCAGGGGTGAGATTATTATCTACTCCAATCTCTTTCATCTAATACCAATCCCATCTCTTTAAGAAATGTCACATATTCATCTCTAAAAGTTTGTTTTTTATGATGTTCTCGCTGATTTATTATATAATTGATAATCATATCCTTATCTTTCAGGCTATAGGTGAGTGCAGCATAACCCTCACTCCATGCAGAAAATTTTTCAAATCC
>JAITUN010000017.1 GCA_031286285.1 Bacteroidales bacterium
TTCTATGAAATTTGCTTGGAAGAAATGACAGAAGCGGAGCCTCAGCCGAACGCGCCACAGCCTTACGGAAATCAGAGTAAATCTG
Organism: Bacteroidales bacterium; assembly: GCA_031286285.1. Taxonomy (GTDB): domain Bacteria; phylum Bacteroidota; class Bacteroidia; order Bacteroidales; family WCHB1-69; genus WRNX01. The sequence continues at coordinate 86 of JAITUN010000017.1, forward strand.
CTCAATCAGTGTCATCAGAGTTCGAAAAAAGCATCACAATCATTCCCAACCCTACCACCGGAGAGTTACGAGTTACGAGTTACGAGTTACAAGTTACGAGTATTGAGGTGTTTGATATTTACGGGCGAGCCGTAAGTACTCAATACTCACTACTCACTACTCACTACTCAATCAATATTTCGCACTTGCCGAACGGTATCTATTTTGTAAAGATAGTTACAGAACAAGGCGAAGTTGTTAAGAAAGTTGTGAAACAATAAAAAAAAAACAGTAATTAAACTTAATTAATAAAATATACGTTAAATCCTTAATTAAAAAATCAATTAAATAATATGGCAAGATACACAGGACCTCAAACCAAAATTGCAAGAAAATTCAGAGAGCCCATTTTCGGACCGGACAAATATTTGGATAAGAAGAACTATCCCCCCGGACAGCACGGATTGGCAAAAAAACGCGGAAAAATGTCTCAATATGGAGAGCAGCTGCAAGAGAAACAAAAGGCTAAATATACCTACGGTATGTTGGAACGCCAATTTAAAAAATTGTTCTTGAAAGCCGTGAGTAAAAAAGGAGTAGCCGGCGAAAACTTGATGAAATTTATCGAATCTCGTTTAGACAACGTGGTATTTCGTTTGGGCATTGCGCCATCCCGCGCTGCCGCCCGCCAGTTGGTAACACACAGACATATTGCGGTAAACGGAAAAATTAACAACATCCCATCCACGCTGTTAGTGCCGGGAGATACGGTTTCCGTTCGCGAACGCTCTAAATCGTTGGAAGTGATTACTAACTCTTTACATGGTAAAGGACACAGTTTTTCATGGTTGGAGTGGGACAACGCTTTGATGACCGGTAAGTTTATGAACTATCCTGAACGTAGCGAAATCCCAGAAAATATTAATGAACAAGCAATTGTAGAGTTGTACTCCAAATAGTGATTAATGATTAGTGGTTAATGATTAATTTTTTTTTCCTAACCACTAACCACTTAAAAATAAAACGTTAAACATTAAACATTAAAAAATATATGGCAATATTATCATTTCAACAGCCCGACAAAGTAATAATGCTTGAAGCGGATGATTTTCACGGAATCTTTGAATTTCGCCCGTTGCAGCAAGGATATGGCGTAACTATAGGCAATGCTCTACGCCGTGTACTACTCAATTCATTAGAAGGTTACGCTATTACATCTGTCAAAATAGATGGAATAGCTCAAGAATTTTCAACGATTCCTGGAATTATTGAGGATGTTACGGATATCGTTTTAAACTTAAAACAAGTTCGCTTTAAGGCAAAACTTCAAGATATCCACGAAGAAAAAGTTTCTTTAGTCATTAGCGGACAAGACAAGTTCACCGCACAAGATATGAACAATTTCCTTAGTTGTTTTCAAGTGCTTAATCCTGAGCACGTGATTTGTCACATGGAGAAAAATGTAAAATTAGTGATGGAGATTACCATTGATAAAGGACGAGGATACATACCTGCTGAAGACAATAAGTCACTTCACGAGGGTATTAACGTTATTGCTGTGGATTCTATTCATACGCCTATTAGAAACGTTAAATACAGTTGGGAAAATTTCCGTGTTGAACAGCGTACAGACTTTGAAAAACTGATTCTGGAGATTGTAACAGATGGATCTATTCATCCAAAAGATGCCCTTAAGGAAGCTGCAAAGATTTTAATTCAACATTTTATCTTGTTTTCAGATGAGAAAATTCAAATAGATGAGCCTGTAAAACCCCACGTTTTTAACGAAGAACTTGATGATGCATTGATGGTGACTCGACAAATGCTTAAAACGAGATTAGCCGACTTGGAACTCTCTGTTCGTGCGTTGAATTGTTTAAAATCAGCTGAATTAGAGACCATAGGAGATCTCGTCTCTATTCACAAAAGCGATCTTTTAAAATTCCGTAACTTTGGTAAAAAATCTTTGGCAGAATTGGAAGATTTAGTAAAGTCAAGAGGTTTGGAATTTGGTATGAATATAACAAAATATAAATTAGATAAGGATTAATAACTATGAGACACACTAAGAAAAACAATCATTTAGGAAGAACCGCTACGCATCGTGCGGCAATGTTGTCAAATATGGCAGCTTCATTATTAACACACAAACGAATCACTACCACCTTAGCTAAGGCTAAAGAATTACGCAAATATATTGAACCATTGATTACTCGTGGCAAAGAAGATACAACACACTCAAGACGTGTTGTATTCTCCTATCTTCAAAATAAATTTGCTGTAAGTGAGTTATTTCGTGAAATTTCACAAAAAGTAGGTGAAAGACCGGGCGGTTATACTCGAATCTTGAAAACCGGCTTCAGAAAAGGTGATAATGCAGAAATGTGTATTATTGAATTAGTGGACTATAACGAAACCTATAATACAGGAGACGAAAAGAAAAAAACTACGAAAACAAGACGTGGTCGTGGGAAAGCTAAAATAGAAAGTGGAGCGCACGAAGGCAAAAAAGTAGATAGCAAGAAAGCAGATAGTATTAATGTGGAAAAAGTAGTTGTTGAAGAACCCGTTGTTGAAGAACCTGTTGTTGAAGAACCTGTTGTTGAAGAAATTGCTATTGAAGAACTTCCAGCAGAAGAACTTTCTGAAGAAATTCCTGCCGAAGAACCTGCTACTGAAACGTCTGAAGAATAGATAAAATACTGAAGCCCTCAAAAGGGCTTCTTTTTTATACATTATTATGCAACAACAGATTAGTGGCATAAAATGGAAATCCAAATATACGTTGAGGGAACTGTTGCCCAATAATAGTTCTATCTTTTTCCGTATTTTTGAATCACTCAAGTACAAAAACTATAGCCTGTTTTTTTGGGGACAAACCACCTCATTGATTGGAACATGGATGCAGGTAGTTGCCATGAGTTGGTTGGTGTATCGCTTAACCCAATCAGTAGTATTGCTGGGAACGGTTGCTTTTTTAACGCAAATTCCTACACTTTTTCTTACGCCTTTTACGGGCGCACTAGCTGATAGATACGACAAACGTAAATTGTTGATGATTTCGCAATCCTTGTATATGTTAGAAGCGACTTTGTTGGCAATATTAACCTTAACTCACATCATCCAACCCTGGCATATATTAGGATTAAGTCTTTTTGCAGGCTTTATTAACGCATTTGATATGCCTGTCCGTCAATCGTTTTATTCAAAATTAGTACCTCCGGAATTGCTTACCAATGCAGTGGCGCTCAATTCAGCTATTATAAACGGTTCACGCTTAATAGGTCCTGCCATAGGTGGGTTCATCATCCAATTAATTGGCGAAGGTGGTTGTTTTACCATCAATGCCATCAGTTTTATTTTTGTATTATATGCTTTAAAAAAAATAACATTTACAAATCCAAGCCATCCTAAAACAAAAAATCGATTTGTTGAAATAAAAGAGGGTTTTCAATTTGTTAAGAATCATATCCCAATCCGTGTTATATTATTGACGACCACTGTGTTTAGTTTTTGCATTTTCTCTTATGCCACTTTTATGCCGGCGTATGTGAAGGATATTTTACTCAAAGATAGTAGTTCGTTGGGGATCATAATGTCTGCTGTAGGAATAGGCGCCCTATCTTCTGCTCTGTTTTTAGCCGCACGTAAATCGGTGTTAGGTTTGGGAAAGATGGTGGTCATTGCCATTACATTAGCCTCTGTTTCTTTAATGCCGTTTTTTTTTATCCACTCTTTTTGGTTTATACTTCCACTGTCGGTTTGTGCAGGTTTTGGAATTACCAGTTCATTAGCTTCTATCAATACATTGTTGCAAACGCTCACCACCGATCCTATGCGCGGTCGTGTAATGGCATATTACTCTATGTGTTTTGTTGGAAGTAGTGCTGTAGGAAGTTTGTTTTGGAGCTATGTTGCCAAAATGCTTACGTTATCTTGGAGTATGGCAATTTGCTGCACAATCTGTTTAATTACGGCATTTGCCTTTGAAAAATACAGACCTATAGTGCGCTTACATTCCCATCCCATCTACGTGGAAAAAGGGATTATCAAAGAGATTGCACACGGAATAAATGAAGTATAACTCTTAGCCGGCTAACTCACTTGCGCTCGTTCATTATCTACCAACGCAAAAGTAAACTTGCCCGATGCGCATAATTCGCCCTCAATATTAATAGTAGCCTCAACGAAAAATATCAAGGCGCGGCGATTGTAAATGCGCGCGGTTATCTCTAAAGTATCTTTCGGAACTGCAGGGCGTTTGAAACGAACGTCTGTCATACCGGTAAAAAATGGAGTGCGCCCCACTAATTCTTCTTTCATAAGCATAGAAGATGATTGTCCCATGATTTCACACAAGATAACACCGGGAACTACAGGGTTCCCCGGAAAATGACCTTGCAGGAAAAACTCATTTCCCGTAACAAAATAGGTAGCTTTAGCAGTCTCTTTTCCATTTTCATCTGTTATAACATTAATCTCATCCACTAAAAGCATTGGTTCTCGATGGGGGAGGAAGGTTTTGATTTCTTGTCTTTTCATTGAAAAATAGTTTTATAATACTTATTTATAGGTTTATAGTTTTAATCTTTTCTATTTCAAATCTTTAATTTTTCTAAGTGCGATGCAGGCATTATGTCCGCCGAAGCCGAAAGAATTAGAGAAAGCGATCGTAATATCAGCTTTTCTTGCAGTGTTTGGCACATAATCCAAATCACATTCAGGGTCAGGACAATCTAATCCGATAGTAGGAGGAACAATTCCATTTTTCAACGCCAGAATGGAGGATATAGCTTCAAAACCTCCGGCAGCTCCTAAAGCGTGTCCTGTCATTGACTTATTACTTGTAATCAATGATTTGTATGCGATTTCTTCTCCCAATGCCAATTTAATAGCAAGTGTTTCTGTTTTATCATTTAAGGGTGTTCCGGTTCCATGTGCATTGATGTGAATGAAGTCATCGTGAGTAAGCAGGGCTTCATTGGCAGCTAATTTCATGGCATTTGCCGCACATTTTGCATCGGGCAGCGGCGCTGTAAGGTGGTAGGCATCGCAGGTATTTCCATAGCCCACAATTTCTGCAAAAATGGTAGCTCCTCTATTTTGAGCGTGTTCTAACTCTTCCAAAATGACAACCCCTGCTCCTTCACCCAGCACAAATCCTTGACGACGCATATCAAAGGGTAATGATGCCAATTTTGGATCTTCCACTTTAGAAAGCGCTTTTGCATTTGCAAAACCACTAATTGCCAATTCGTGTACAGCAGCTTCGGCACCACCGGCAATGATTGCATCTGCATACCCGAACTTAATTGTACGGAACGCTTCTCCTATGGCATTTGTTGCAGTGGAGCAAGCTGTTACCACCGGTAAAGTGGGTCCTTGGGCGTTACAAGCAATTGCCACATTTCCTGCGGCAATGTTGGCGATCATCATAGGGATAAACAAGGGAGAAACCCATTGTCCACCCTCCTCTAACATCTTTTTCGTTTGAGCCACAAACGTATCCATTCCGCCCACACCGGAACCGATATAAACCCCCAAACGCTCAGGAGAGACTGCAAGTCGGCTCCCATTCATCGCTTGCTGCGCTGCAATTATGGCATATTGCGTATATTTATCGGTTCTTCGAATCGTAGAAGGATCTAATCCTAACTCTTTCGGATCATAATTTTTTACCTCAGCGGCAATCTTTACCGAAAGTTTTGAAGTATCAATGTTTTTAATATAATCAATTCCGGAAACACCATTTACTAAACTGTTCCAAAAGGTTTCCACATTATTTCCCAAAGGAGAAACAATGCCCATACCTGTAATAACTACGCGATTCATATATTTTGAGTTTTTTTGTTGTTTGTTACCTAAGTCAACCTGACTTCTCCCTTACATCTTGTTGTTCTGTGGTGGTTCTGCCGCCGTCATTCTATTACTCCATTCCATTACGCACGCGCCTGTAGAGAATCCTGCTCCAAATGCACTCATCACCAAAATATCCCCATCTTTCAACTGTCCGTTCATATTCATTTCATCTAATAATATTGGAATACTTGCCGAAGAAGTATTTCCATATTTGTGAATATTTTTGGGAAATTTATCTTCATTTTCGCCCAAAAAGTCACGTATTGTTTCTATTATTCTTACATTAGCTTGATGGAGCAAATAAAATGAAATTTCCTTTTGTGTAACATGCGCCTCTTTCATTACTGTGTTTATATCTTGAACAGAAGCATTAACAGCCATTTTATAAACATCTTTTCCATTCATTACTAAAGGTTTAAACTCTTGTTTATGGGTGTAAGGATTATACTCTAATTCCCTTTGGTAATACAGAGGCTCTATCGCACAAGTAGTCGTAAGATGTATAGATTTAAGATTTTTTCCTTGTGTAACGACCGTTGCGCCCGCACCATCACCAAAAATAACGCTTGTGTCTCGTGCATGCCAATCCACCATTTTGGATGGTTCTTCCGCACAAACAATGAGAATGTTTTTTACTTTTCCCATATCCAAATATGCGGCTGCCATATATAAGGCATAAATAAACCCCGAGCAGGCGCTGTTTAGGTCAATGCACGGACAATGCGCACCTAACTCTCCCTGTACGATACAACTCAAACCGGGCAATACATAATTATTTACCGTATTTGAGCAAATAATAAAGTCAATATCTTTTGCTTCCAAATTAGCATTTTTTAACGCTTTTTTACTGGCAGATACTGCTAACTCGGTTAATGACTCTTCAGAGATAATTCTTCGCTGAGATATTCCGGTTCTCGTAGAGATCCATTCGTTGTTAGTATCCAAAATTTCGGATAACATTTCATTGGTTACAGCTAATGAAGGCAACTCGCTTCCAGTTCCAATTATTTTCATAAATTTCTAATGAGTTAATAAATTTTGAGTGCAAAAAAATGCTCCTTTTGGTTGTTATTCTAAAAAAAGTTTTGTTTATTCTTAATTATTGTTAATAAACGTTAATATTTGGGATGAAAAGCAAAAATGTGGGGCTAAATTTGAAAATAGAACTACTCTTTTAAAGTAGTAGTTATTTTTATATTTTTACGTTTCTAAAAAAAAAATAGTAATTTAAAAAAATAAAAAAACTAATTTGTTATTAACCAAAATGTTGATTTGTATTTCTGCAATTATTTTTTATAGCTGTTCTATAAAAATAGCGCCGGAAATTCCTTTAGAAGATTTTTTTAGAAAACCTGAAAGAACATCGTATCAAATTTCTCCTGATGGCAAATATTATACCTAAATAAATATGAAACGAACAGTAATCAAAATCAACGAAGACCTGTGTACAGGGTGTGGCACTTGTGTGAAAGGATGCCATGGAGGCGCTTTACAATTAATAAATGGAAAAGCAAAGATAATCAACGAGATGTTTTGCGATGGACTGGGAGCATGCATTGGCGAATGTCCGGTTGGGGCATTATCATTAGAAGAACGGGAGGTTACTCCCTATAAAGAAAAACCTTGCTGCGGAGTTGTTCCATCAAAGCGTCAATTTCCGATACAACTTCGCTTAGTAAGTCCCGGAGCAACCTTTCTGCAAAATCAGGATTTGGTATTAGCTGCCGATTGCACTGCATTTGTTTGCAAAGATTTTCATGACAGTTTTATAAAAAATAACAGTCTCGTGATTGCTTGCCCAAAATTGGATAGTGACAAAGAACTTTATGTTGAAAAACTTAAGACAATGATTGATCATTCAGCGATAAAATCGCTCACTGTAATTATGATGGAAGTGCCTTGCTGCAGTGGGTTATGGAATATTGCTCAGCAAGCGCAGGAAAAATCAATGCGAAAGATCCCTATCAAAGAAGTAATAATCGAAATAAAATGATTAGAACCCTTTAATTATTTTTCATCATAGGAGAAGTTTTATTTTCAGGAACAATTTCTGATGCAGGTTCTAATACATTTCCTTTAATTGTAAGTGTAATTTTTTCACCCACATTCGAATCTACGAAAATATTTTTGTTAATAGCTCCAATCCTCGAGGTGTTATAAGACACTTTGATAGTTGCAGATTTTCCGGGCGGAATTGGGTCCTTAGGCCATTCCGGTATTGTGCATCCGCAGGATGAAGTTACATTGGTAAGTTGGAGATCTGCTCGTCCGGTATTTGAAAATTGAAAATAGCAAACCCCATCCCCATTTTTGTAAATATTTCCATAATCGTGAACCAAAGAAGTAAAATGAATTGCAGGAAGTTTGGGAAGTGTATCTTCGGCTGCAATTTCAACCTTTTTTCCTTTTGTTTTTTTTGCTGTTTTTTCTTCTACTTGCGCAAAAACAGCGCTAGATAAAATTACTAGAAGTGTTAAAAAGAAAAGTTTTTTCATAAATATTTTTTTTTGAAGTTAAAAGACAATTTTTTTTTTTTGAAGTTTAAGATGTTAAATAAAATAATGCCATTTCATATCCTGCAAGCCCAAATCCGCAAATAGAGCCGCAGCAATTTGAAGCAATTAGCGAATTTTTTCTAAAATTTTCACGACCATAAACATTGGTAATATGCACTTCCAAAACCTTTGCAGAAATAGCTGCAATGGTATCAGCCAAAATAACTGAAGTATGGGTATATGCACCGGGGTTTAAAATAATACCATCGCTGTGTTTTTGTTGAAGCATAAAATCGGCAAGTTCATCCACTTTATTGGATTGAAAATAGATGAGTTCAATGTCAGGGAAGCGCTTTTTTAATAGATCCAGAAATGAAAAAAAATCAGTGTGTCCATACACATTCACTTCACGAGATCCTAATTCGCTTAGATTAACGCCATTTACTATTGCTATTTTTTTCATGCTATTTTTTTCCCAGTAATCTAAACATATTTGATTTATAAGCTTCTACACCGGGTTGGTCAAAAGGATTGATACGCAACAAATATCCGCTAATGGAGCAACTAAATTCAAAGAAAAATATCAACTCACCCAGCGTTTCTTCCGAAATTTCGGGAATAGAAATACGCATATTCGGGACATCTCCGGAAATATGCGCTAATCTTGTACCCTCTTCAGCAGTAAGATTAATTTCGTGAATCGTTTTTTGTTTCAAATAGTTAAGCCCATCCAAATCATTGCTGTCAAAAGGAATATATAAATGAGAAGCAACTTTCTCCACAGATAAAACGGTTTCAAATAGGTGGCGTTCTCCTTCCTGAATATATTGTCCTAGGGAATGAAGATCAGTGGAAAAAATGGCTCCGGTTGGGAAGATTCCCTTCCCATCCTTGCCGTCACTCTCGCCGAAAAGTTGTTTATACCACTCAATAAAAAAGAACAATTGAGGCTCATAAGCAACTACCAATTCTATTTTCTTCCCGGCTTTATACAACAAATACCTGTAAAAAGCATATTGCATGGCGATATTGTTGCTTAGAGTAGAATTTTGGAAGAGTACTTTTCTCATTTTCTTAGCGCCGGATACTAATTTTTCGATATTAAAACCTGCGCAAGCAATCGGTAATAATCCAACAGGAGTGAGAACAGAGTAACGCCCTCCTACATCGTCAGGGATAATGAATGTTTTATAATTTTCTTCTGTAGCTAATTTATTAAGCGCTCCTTTTTTCTCATCGGTAATGGCAATAATACGTTGTTGAGCATCTTTTTTCCCATATTTTTTTTCGCAATGTTCTTTCAAAATACGAAAAGCAATAGCAGGCTCGGTCGTAGTTCCAGATTTGGAAATAACAATTACCGAATAATCTTTTCCATTAAGCACATCTATTAATGCTTTATGATAATCTTCGCCCATACTGTTCCCTGCAAAGAGTACGAAAGGTTTTTTTTCATCAGGTAGCAATAATTTAAAGGGATGTTGCAAGGCTTCAATAACGGCGCGTGCCCCCAAATAAGAGCCACCAATTCCCACTACTACAATTATTTCCGAAAAAGAAGCAAGCTGTTTTGCAGTATGATTAAGATCAGCAAACAAGTTGAGAGGAATATCTTCCGGGAGGTTAAGCCATCCCAAAAAATCGTTACCTTTTCCCGTTTTAGATATAAGTTCGTGATAAGCTTTATCTAAGTTAGATAATTCTATTTGTACAGCATTTGGAGCTATGAATGCTTGCACATATTGGGTAGAGAGATTTGTGGTTATCATAATTTGAAATAATAATAAAACATTAATTGACTATAATTTTGGAGGTTACTTTTCCCGTTGAAGTTGTAAGTTGCAACAAATAGAATCCTTTTGATAGTTGTGAAACAGGAACTTGCGTATAATAGTTTTTCCCATCGTATTCAATACATGTTGAATACACCTCTTTTCCGGCAACATCAAGAAGGCGACAATTAATAGATTGATCAACACATTCCGAAGAGAAAGAAATATTTACAAAATCTGAAGCAGGATTTGGATAAATAGATAAGTTTTCTAATAAAGAATTTTCATTTACTCCAAGAATAGTAAAATATTGAAGTTTAAATCCATTTCCATCATCAAAATTGTCTGTGTTAAATTTGATTTGAACCTTAGAATATGGAATACTAAATACTTCGCCAATAGTTGGAGGATAATACCTGTCATAGCGAAGTAAAAAAGTAGGTGGATTTGTAATAGCATTGTAAATATCTATAAAATCCCCCAGTTTAAGGTCAAATTCATGAAATAGACCATAGAATCCTGTGCTATAGTTAGGGTTAATATTCCATGTACAAGAAGTCCATGAAGGGTAATTATCATAGGGTGAAGATCCATCAGAGATATAACCGGAAGAAGCAGTCAAATTAGTAAGAAAATCACAATCTTGCTTTGGTTTATCTGTGGTATAGCTGATTAAAAAGCCTCGGTGAGTATTATTTTCTGAATAAGGATCTGAAGAAGTAAAAGTTATAAGTACGCTATCGGCATTTACAACCGTATTTTGTGTTGGTCGAGTTGTTCCCGAAAAGGTTGCAGCAACTCCAGAAGAAGTTGAACTACCATTATAAATAGATACAACATCAATATTTTCTCTAGTGTCTAATCTTGATATTGAGAAAGTATACCGAGAAGCTTTAGGAGCAGCAAGCATCCAAGAACAATCGGGTCCTTTATTATAGGGTTTATTTGTAGAGCCATTCGTAACATATCCTTGCGAGGCAGTTTGTCTTTTATATTGTTGGCATTGAACAGGATAATTAACCACAGGTTGAATATTTATCAATGTTATCGCACCATCACTAAAAAAGTGTTCAGTGAGCAAGAAATAACCGTCTGAACTTCCTCCCCAACCCCAATTAAAGTGAAACATAATACTTGGAACCTCAGTGTATCCATCAAGCAAAAATGCGTGTCCATCCTTTCCATTACTTCCACTCATTATAAATGGACGCAAAGAATCGATCTCTCTTTTTAATGTTACTGTATCATACCCACCCCATGGGAAATAGGAGTAAAAAAAATTATTTTCCAATGAGTTAGCAAGATCATAAATGTTTGCTCCTGAACCACCGGGTGCATATCCCATTTTGATCATTACGCCTACATGATAGGCTAATTTTGCAATTTCATTTGTGTAGTTAGTTGGCCTATCACACATCGCATCCCAATGATATTCATGTTGAGACAAATATACAGATTGCTGTGGATAAGGGTAAGGGATATATGATAGATTTCCTTTACCTTTTTCAGGGTGACGGTAATAATTCATTAATTGAGCTGCTGCAAGCGCAACACAACCATTAGGAACCCTATAGTCGAAACTTGCACCAACTCTCCTATCCCAAGGACAATATGTATTATAAAATTTATTTTGATTCCAACGTGAAGTGATTAGCGGTGGGGACTCGTTTGATTGAACAGTTTTGGAAATAAAGTCTTCTTGTAAAAAATAATCCCATTGCCTCTTTATATTAAAATCAGAACTATTATTAGATTTCTCTTCATTAATAATGTAATCTGAAAAAGTATCTAAATAATACTGAATTGAAGAGTGCCACTGAAATTCACTGTCAAAAGAATATCCTATGATAGGAGGTATACTTTGAGAAGCAGAAACTATAACAAATCCATCATTATCTCCAAGATTCATAATGTAATACAAATTCAAACCATCTTTTTGAACAACTTCTTGCACATTTATTTTAGCAAAAACACTATTTTCATTGATTTTTTTTTCTTTTAAGAAATTTTGAGTAACTAAAAGAGCTTGTTCCACATTAATGGCAAATAAATGCAAAGAGATGAAACACAAAATCAAAGTAAAAATTTTTTTCATTGTAACAATTTATGTTTATTTATAAAATATATAATTCTCAAAAAGCCAGCAAAATAGGATTAATTATCATTATAATAATAATGAATTGCAAACGTATTTTTTTTTTTTAATAAACAACATGAATTTTGTGCAAAAAAAAAAATATTTTTGCCGTCCTAAAAATGGCGATCTTAGCTCAGCAGGTTAGAGTGCCGGATTGTGGTTCCGAAGGTCGTGGGTTCGAATCCCATAGGTCGCCCAAAATTCCTAAAAATCAATAGAAACCAACGGTTTACGACAGTAGATTGTTGGTTTTGTGTTAAATTCTTTATTGTTTCACAACTTTCTTAACAACTTCGCCTTGTTCGGTAACTATCTTTACAAAATAGATACCGTTCGGCAAGTGCGAAAGATCTATCGGGTAGTGAGTAGTGAGTAGTGAGCAGTGAGTACTTACGGCTCGCCCGTAAATATCAAACACGTCAATACTCGTAACTTGTAACTCGTAACTCGTAACTTGTAACTCACCGGTGGTAGGGTTGGGAATGATTGTAATGCTTTTTTCGAACTCTGATGACACTGATTGAGCAGATTTACTCTGATTTAGCATCTCTTCATTATTCCTGTCTCCTGTATTCTGTATCCCGTCTCCTGCCTCCTGCCTCCCGTTTCCTTCTTCCTCAATACAAATACCGTACAATCCGCACAAAATGTTATGGGCAAATACTGCCCCACGACCTATGTGGGTTTCTACATAGTTAATTAAATAGACAATATCTTCGTCAGATAAAGTGTAAATGTTACTGTTAGCATTTTCCAATTGTTGCAACCACAGGGTATAGATTCTTAAACCTGTTAACTCGTTTGTCTGTTCATCTGTAACTTCAAATTGGTTAAAAATATTTTCTAAGGATGCCAACGCATCGCTGTAATTGCTTTCTGCCAAATATGCTTCTACAATACAAAGATTGTCTGTGTAGTTGTTACGATAGGAAAAGAGGTAGCGGAGTTGCTCGAATTTTTTGAACTCTGATGACTCTGATTGAGCTGATTCACTCTGATTTAGAACATCATCCATATTCCCATCTCCTGTCTCCTGTCTCCCGCTTACTGCTATAATAATCGAATTAAAAAACAGATCCTTGAGCGAACTGTAGTATGATACCATATCTAACAACGCATTATACCCCTCTTCATCATCACCATCAAAAGTTAAGAGATTATCAACCCATTTTTCATACTCTCTGTTCATTTCATCGTATTGGGCTAAAGCATTTTCCAAGTCAAAAACTCCGCCTTTTGATGGAGGACCACCAATTTTTGAGGGGCAAGTGTTACTTGAAGATAGTGGTATTTTGTTAACATTTGTAGTATTGAGTGGATTTTCATTACCGGAAGATGATTTGAAATAATAATCAATAGAAAATGGAGACTGACTGTTATCTATGTTAATAACAGTATTATTGTTGAACAAATTGCCTGCCGGTTTTGTTGAACTTCCCTGATCTTTTCTAATAGAAAGGCCATTTAAACACGTTGAGGGATGAGTACTGGGAATACCACCCACAAGAACATCTCTGAAGACACTGCTATTGAAAGTATTGCATAGTGTTTGTAACCCGGTAATTCCCCTTACAATACCAAGTGAATCATGTTTGGAAGGTATGCCGGATTGTGATGAATTATGACAGATGAATTGTTGCGCTATATAAAGTGAGTTGTATGTGTTTTTATACACTTCGTTTTCAGCGCTTCCACTATTAGCAACTTCTAATCCAATGGTTGTTTTATTTTGTGCAGGCAAAGGATCTGAAAAAAAGTTCTCTTGTATAGCAAATCCTGTTGAGCTACTTACAGATACCCATAAGTTTTTAATTTTGAGTTTGATTGTGTCAAGTCAAAATTATTTCTAAGCAATTCGTGATAATTTACAGCGCTGATTTTTGCACCATATAAATTACTTATAAAATCACTGTTTCTGACAGTGATAGCAGGCGCTGTACCGGAATTACTTGCATAAATAGCAACATTAAATCCTGAAAAAACAGAAGAATCATAATTAATACACCATCCGGAAGGGTAGTGTACGGGAGAATTAGGATGACAGCATTCTCTTACGGTTAAAGGAGAATTAAAGCACAAAATTCCGGTATTATACCCTGTTTGATAGCTTTTTTGAGTGGCTTCATTAGAAAATGTGCATCCTGAAACAACAACTCCTTTGCTTCCGGATAGCTTTATGTGGGTTTCAAAATCTAATGTATTTCCAAAATTAAGATAGCTATCGTTGAAAATAAAATTAGTCTGTTTAAAAGTTGCTGAAGTTCCTCGTTGGGCTGTTGCCACAGGGTCAATTTGAACAGCTATGGTATTGTTTTTGAAATAAGCATTTTCAACGTAAATTAAACCTCCTAAAGTAGAATAAATACCGCAAACAGCATTTTCGATTGTGCCGCCGTTTATCTGCACACATCCTTGATATGTGGTTGATAATGGGTTGACACCATCGCCTTGTACGATAATGCCTTTCCACAGTTCATCTTCGCAAGCATTAGTAAGTTTGCCGTCGTTAACGATAAGTTTTCCGCCGGGTTGAACGGTAATAGAAACATCATTATCACATTTCACTTGAGAAGTTACTGTTAAAGTTACTCCGTTGGGAATAACAATACTGTGAACGACATGCACCGGCGCGCTCCACGTGGTATTTTTAGTAATTGCGCCCTGAACTGCCGGCATATTCTGAGGACATCTCATGGCAAGCACCTTTACTAAAGCCGCATGCGCATCCACCAAACCGTAACCCACCTGTTCATGCCATGTGCCGTTGGGATGCCCGGGTGTTGTTTGAAATAGATAATTTTGAAGTTTTCCTACCTCTTTTTGCGCTGTACTTTCAATAATATCTTTCACTTCCCACCAGTAAAGGTTATTGTTCACCGAGAGGATTAAAGCGGCAATGCCGGCAACATGCGGACATGCCATAGAAGTGCCATCTACTTCTCTATAACTCGGTTTTGGAGGGTTCGGCGGGGTATCTATTTTAGCAATATAATCTACAATAGAATAATCCTCTTCCTCATCCTCTTTTTCTTTCAAATAAGAGGCAAAATCATAAATTCTCCCACTACTATTAGATTCGTCATTGGGCCAGTTGGTAGTCCAAATATCTTCTCCGGGGGCAACCACATCCAAACTGTCGCCATAACATGAGAAGCCGGCACGATTTCCTTGTCTATCTATTGCACCCACTGAAATTACATTATGTAAATTTGCAGGATAAAAAACAGTATGACTCATACCGCTATAATAATTTCCTGAAGCAAAAACCACCACGCACCCTTTTCCTCCTCTGCCCAGTGTAACCGCTTCAGTTATTGCATTTGTAAGATCTTGATCAGGATTCCCTCCTCCCCATGAATTACTCAGTATATCTGCTTTTCCACCCTTAGCAGAGTAAGCCCATCTTATGGAATTCGCAGCCCATCCGGTCTCAGTATATAAAAAAATTATTCCAAAAAAATCTTGCATTATACCAAATTTTACGGGTATTATCATGCATTGGGGCGCTACCCCTGCTATTCCTATCTTATTATCTTTTTTAGCGCCAATAATACCTGCACATAAAGTACCGTGACTGTCGTATTCTGATACGGGAGAACCGCTTGAACCATTTCCGGTGGCGTCATACCCCGACGAAACAGTAGGCATTAGGTCCGGATGAAGTTTATCTACCCCTACATCAATCACCGCAACGTTAACCATTCCGCCATGCGCAATTTCCCATGCCGGCTCTGCCTTAATATCAACATCACGTATTCCCCATAATTGTCCGGTATTTTTTAAATTCCATTGCTGATTAAAATAGGGGTCGTTTGAATAGAGTGAATTAAAAATTCCGAAATTGGGTTCAGAAAATTCAAAGAGTTCCGTTTCATAAAACAGATTAGCCATCTGCATGGCGTTCAAGTCAGAAGAATGAGTTAATGATACGGTATATTGATTTTGAACAAATGGATTTTCTTCCTCAATGTTACAATTATATTTCGACACCAACTGTTGCAGTTGCTCCATCAAGGTAGCAGGTTTTAGTTTTACGGTGAAATGATTTAATAATCCCAACATGATATCGTTATACTCTAAAATGAGGTGTGCAGACAATACATTGGGATTTTCTTTAAATTTGGTTAATGTTCCCAAAGAGAATGTTTCCCCCTCTTTAGCATCCAACAGGATAATATTCCCCGAAATGTTTCCGGAAAAACTATCTGTATTTACCGATGCTTCTTCCATAATCATCGCTGTCACATTTTGTTTATCGGCGTCTTGCGCCAATTTCATAAACAGTTTATCCGCTCTTTCGGTGAGAAATATTTTTTCTCCAAAGTAGTAGTAATAATCTTTACCACTCTGTTGTGCATAAAAAGGCAGATAAAGCAAAATGCACGTTAAAATAATGAGAAATTTTTTCATAACTATTTTTTTTAAATGAATAAATAAAATGGAGTTGTTTTTTGTGGCAAAGATAAAACAATTTTGACTTAATTATCTTTAGTCATTTTTTGTATACAAAGCCTCAAATAAAAGAATATACTATTTTTGCCAAAATTATCTATCAGTTATACGTAATGAAAAAAACAACAAATACATTCCTTCGCACTTTCTGCTTTCTGCTTTCTGCCTTTGCGCTTTCTGCTTTCTGCTTTCTACCATTAAGTGTTTTAGCGCAACAAAATATCAGAGATAAATTTTTAGTGGACAAGATTGAAAGAATTGAGGAACCACCCGGATTTCATTTAACTGAATATTTTTATGATGAAGATAATAAATTAATAAAAATAAATTATACCAGCCGTTTTTATCAGAATTCCGGATGGTATGATGGGAAATCAATAGAGCTATTTGAGTATGAAAATAATAAAGTATCAAAATATACTTTCAGAGACCTCATCTATTTTATTGAGTTCTATGATCTTTATTACTATAATTCACAAGGGCAGTTAATTCGAGAGGAAACAAGATATACCGATGGTTCACTTGGTACATGGAGCGAGTTTTATTATAAAAACGGAATAGTGGATAGTATATACTGTTTTGATGGATTTTCGATCTATCCGGGTTACATTTTTTGGCATTCCATTGTTCCTGTTTACGACGAAAATAAAAATGTTGTAAAAGCAATTTGTACCGGTCCTACTACAGACCTGTTGGGGATACCTCATCCTTACGAAACTGTAGTGTGGGAACAATTTTATGAATATGATGATAAATTAAAACCTAATTTTGGAATAGACCATCTATTTGCATTTGACCAATTTCCGGGAATGGGTAATGTTTGTATTTATGAAAGGTTCCTATCACATAATAATATGACGAAAATAATTCAAAATGGCTTAGAATATTATAATTATAATTATACTTATAACGAACATGGATTACCTGATACATACCAGGAATTTTATTTGGGGTATCCGAAAATCCCTTTTAAAATTACCTACAAAAAGATTGAAGTGGGTATTTCTTCGCCTACGCTCAGCGAGCAAGTATTTATTTATCCGAATCCAACCACAGGAGAGTTTTCAGTTATCAGTTGTCAGTTTTCAGTTATCAGTATTGAGGTGTTTGATGTTTTCGGCAGAGTTCAGAAGCCAGAAGTCAGAAGCCAGAAGTCAGAAGTGGAGTTGGTAATGGATATTTCGGATTTGAAGGCAGGGTTATATTTTGTAAAAATTACTACCGATGCCGGCGTGGCGGTGAAGAAAGTGGTGAAAGAGTGAGTAGTGAGTAGTGAGCAGTGAGTACTTACGGCTCGCCCGTAAATATCAAACACCTCAATACTCGTAACTTGTAACTTTGTACAGATTTGAAGAGAGGGGTGTTTTCATCTGAAAATAATTCTATAGGTTATTGATTTTAATGCATTTCTATTTAAACTCAGAGTTCTATTCCTGCCGCTTCAATGAACTCTTATGCAGCAACAACAAAAATTCTTCCAAAAATTGCTTGTAATGATCATCTTGTAAAGCATTCTCTTCGTAAATGGCTACCACTTTTTTCCATTGGTCGGGTTGCACGGCAGGAAGGGTATGTTTGGCTTTGATAACTGCAATTTCATCCACTATTTCCATGCGTTTGCATAAAAGACTACTTATTTGAATATCAATGTTTTTTATTAAGTTTCTTTGGATAAACAGGCTATTATCGGCAGGGTTATTCGTAGAAGGGAATCTTATTGTTTTTAATAAATGAGAAAATTGGGCAGGTAGGAGTTGTTGCTTGCTGTCTGACAGTGCTTTTTGGGGTTCATGATGCACTTCCGCCATCAGTCCGTCAAAGCCATAATTGATAGCGGTTTGCGCTACAATTTGCTGCAAAGAAACATTGCCGGCAATATGGGAAATGTCGCAGAGAAGGGGGATATTGGGCAATTTCATTTTCAAAGCCACGGGAATCTCCCAACAAGGGGCATTGCGATACACGTTTTCGTTCTCAATTGAAAACCCGCGATGCACCGCCATCACCTGTTTTATTCCGGCATTAAGAAAACGCTGAATGGCGCCTATCCACAATGTAAGGTCGGGATTAATCGGGTTTTTTACAAATACAGTGAGAGAAGAATGTTGCAATGTATCAGCAATTTCCTGAACTAAAAAAGGATTTACTGTGGTTCTGGCACCAATCCACACTGCATCAATATGATTTTCTAAACAGCACCGTGCATGCTCTGCCGAAGCGACTTCCACGCAAATTGTAAAGCCAAACTTTTCTTTTATCTCTTTCAACCATGGAAAAGCATCCTCTCCAACACCTTGAAAGTCATTTGGATTGGTACGCGCTTTCCAGATTCCGGCTCTGAAAAAACAAAAATCCCAAAAACCAACCTCTTTTTTTGAAAGTGCATCACCACATGGGGAACATTGGGAGTTAATGTGTAAATCAAAAATCTCTTTTGCCGTTTCAAAAAGCTGCTCCCTTGATTCGGCAGCACAAGGTCCTGCAATAATTATTTTTGGTGTATTCAAAATCAATGGATTAACATGTTAATTATTCTTTGTTTTAACGCTTAAAGATAGAGAATAATTATGCAAAACAAAATTTATTTAAAAAAAAGCGTTTTGCCTTGATAAAATAGAAAAAAAAGGTTTTATTTTGCAACCTTGTTGTAAATATTTGCATTATGATATTAATCGAAACCATTGAGAAACTTAAGGAGGTCCTTTTCAGGATTAGAAGTAACGGAAAAACTATTGGCTTGGTACCCACTATGGGCGCGCTCCACGAGGGGCATATCTCGTTGATTAAGAAAGCGAAAAGCGAAAACCAGGTCGTTGTAGTTACCATTTTTATTAACCCGCTTCAATTCGATAATCCCAATGATCTGGAACGATATCCGCGTGATTTGGAAAAAGATTTGCTGTTGATAGAAAGCATTACCGACATTGTTTTTGCGCCGTCAACACAAGAGATCTTTCCAACTGAGCCTATGGAAAGTTACAATTTTGGGGAGATCGAGACTATTATGGAGGGAGCATCGCGCCCGGGACATTTTAATGGAGTGGCTACCATTGTGAAACGATTATTCGATTATGTACAACCCAACAGAGCTTATTTCGGGGAGAAAGATTTTCAACAATTAGCCATTATTCGTAAATTGGTTGAACAAACGAAAGAGGATATTACCATTGTATCTTGCCCTGTAGTTCGTGAATCTACCGGATTAGCCATGAGTTCAAGAAATCAGCTGCTCTCTTTTGCAAAACGAAATATCGCTTCGAAAGTGTATGGCATCATCAACAAATCTAAAGCACTGGGTACACCCATTGTGAGTAAAATCAGTGAATTTGTTCTTACTGAAATTAAGAAGTTGGAGCCTGTTACCTTAGATTACTTCACAATGATTGATGAAGCTACTTTACAACCCGTTGAGTCTTTGGAAGATGCTAAAAGTGTGGTAGCCTGCGTGGCTTTTGTTATTGGCGAGATACGTCTCATTGATATGATCCGATTCAAATAACCATTAAAAAATGTTCATCGAAATCGTAAAATCTAAAATTCATCAGGTTACCGTAACCGAAGCCCAACTGCATTATGTGGGGAGTATTACCATTGACGAAACCTTAATGGAGGCTGCTAATTTAGTTGAGAATGAAAAAGTTCAAGTGCTGAATTTGAACAATGGAGAACGTTTGGAAACTTACGTCATTAAAGGAGAAAAAGATTCGGGAGTGATCTGCCTAAACGGACCCGCTGCAAGAAAAGTATATGTAGGTGATGCCGTTGTGGTTATCTCTTATGCCACTATGGATTTTGAAGAAGCAAAAACTTTTAAACCCCGGATTATTTTTCCGGATGAAAATAATCGTCTGAAATAATTGAAAACTTTTTTTAACACATTTTATAGATTGCTGTTAATAGTTTGTGCAATATGGAACGTTTGTTTTGCGCAACCCAACCTGATACAGATTGACAATTACAGTTTTATTAACTATGAAGTCGACACGCTGTATATTGCACAAAAACATTCATACTTGCAACACTTTGTGTCAAAATTCGACTCTGTTGTTGCTCACAATTCAGGAAATATCAATATCGTGCATATTGGCGCATCACATGTGCAAGGAGGGACATTCCCGCATACCGTGCGTCGGGAACTACTAAAAGCGTACCCCAATTTTTCGGCAAGTAGAGGGATCGTTTTTCCTTACGCAGCAGCCCCAAAATGCAATAATCCAACAGACTATCGAACAAGATCGGTGGGCAGATTCGGATTGGTGAGGAATGTGTATCAAGAACATACAAAACCGCTCGGAGTAACCGGAATTGCCGTCTATACTTTAGATTCCATTTCAGAAATACGAATTGTACACCGCGATTCATTAACAAAATTTAACACTACTAAAATTACACTATTAGGTTTTGCTGACCAAGATTCCACTTTTGTTCCGATTTTATGGATTGACTCTGTGAGTTTTTTGCCTACGGAAACAATTCCCGAAAAACGACAATTTGTCTATGACAATATCAGCGCTACAGATTCTTTTGCATTTTCTTTCATGCTAAAAGACAGCGATACTTTTACCATCACCGGAATTTTGATGGAAAATGCTCATTCCGGTATCACCTACCACGCTATTGGTGTAAACGGTGCAAGTGTAGAGGCTTTTTTACGGTGCAAAAATTTTGAAGAGGAGATTCCGCTTCTATCTCCCGATATGGTCATTTTCGGTCTGGGAGTTAACGATGCTACCGAAGCCAATTATACTCCGACTGTTTTTAAAGAGAACTATTTGACATTAGTAAATCGATTCAAAAAAGCAAATCCCGACTGTTTTTTTGTATTTATTACCAATAATGACAGCTACAAAAAAGTAGGAAAAAAATATCATGTAAATAGAAACGCTCTGACAGTAAGGAAGATTATGTACGAATTGGCGGATGAGACCGGTGGCGCAGTGTTCGACCAATTTGAGATCATGGGCGGTTTGCAATCTATGGAAAAGTGGCGCATGGCAAAATTAGCCCAAAACGACCGTGTGCATTTTACAAAAGAAGGATATGAACTAATGGGGAAATTGTTGTTTAATGCGATTGTGAGAGAGTTGTTACCTTTCACCCCACCATAAAAAATGTATTCGGATATTGATGCTGCGTTTGTTTAACTCGTCGTGCCAAGGCAAAGGCTATGGATAAAGTTCCGACACGTCCGATATACATGTTGACAATTAGAATTAACTTTCCATATTCGCTCAACTCCGGAGTACAACCTAATGATAGTCCGCAGATTGAAAATGCCGAAACACACTCAAAGAGCAGTGTAATAAAGGAAAAATTCGGTTCAACAATAGAGAGTGCAAATACTGATAGTATGATAATGATGATGGACATCACCACAATAGAATAAGCTTTGTCCACAATTTCAAAGGGTATCGTTTTCTTTTGAAACTCAATACTGTTTTTTCCGCGAATAGTAGCTGCAACCGATTTAAAAATCACAAAAGCGGTGGTCGTCTTTATCCCTCCACCGGTAGAGCCGGGGGAAGCGCCTATAAACATCAATACCATCACAAGTAGGAGCGCGGGAACAGACAATGAAGTTATATTCAAAGTATTAAAACCCGCAGACCGGGTGCTTACAATCTGAAAAAACGACGCAAAAACAGAACGACCAAAACCACTGAAATTTACCAAAGAGTAACGTTTTTCTAACAGGTAGAAAATCACAGTACCAAAAATAATGAGTACCAATGTTGTATAAAGCACAATTTTGGTACTTGGGCTTATTCTTTTCCATTTGTGCAGATACCGTTCTTTTATTTGCTTCGGACTGAAAACATCGTGCAGAAAAATAAACCCCATTCCTCCCAAAACTACTAAACTAATTACAACTACTTGAGGAAAATAGCTGTGCATGATCGCTTCATGCATGAAATTATTATCCCACAAACAAAAACCGGCATTGGTAAAAGCAGATATGGCATGAAAAAAGGAATAAAAAAGATTTTCGCTGTTACTTGCAAACACACCCGACGATTGCCAAAATAGATATAACGATACTACTCCTATTACCTCAATGAGGATAGTAGCTAAGATAATTTCCCGCAACATTGAAATTGAGTCGGTTATTGTAGAGGTAGAGAAAAAATCTTTAAGCAGGTGTTGTTGTTTCACACCAATTCGGGATGAGGCAAAAAAAGCGGCGAAAAAAGTAGCAAAAGCCAATATACTGATCCCTCCAAGTTGCATAAGTAACATGATAACCAACTGACCTCTGAAAGTAAAATCGGCGCCTGTATTTAAAACCGTTAAGCCTGTAACACAACTTGCGCTGGTAGAGGTAAATAATGCGTCAATAAAGGATATTCCATGATGGGTCATTCTTGGCATTGATAACAATATTGTGCCGAGAATTATTAAAATAAAGAAAGAAAAAATCAGCAGTGCAGGCGGAGTGATATGAATTTTTGCAAAATACTTGCTCGTTTGCGTCCATTCTAAAATGGCAACTACAATAAAGTAAATTTGTAAGAATAAGAGAAATATATAGTAGTTTTGAAAAACATCATAGTTAAAAATTTCAAAACTTCTGCTATATCGGAATAAGGTAATAAAATAGACGACAAAAAAGAGTAAAAAGAGTCCTTCAGTAATATGTTTTCGAAAATATTGTTTTTTACTTTCTGCATAAAACATTGAAAACAAATATTTTAATACAAAGAATGATAAATTAATGACAATAAAGGCAAGGATAGTTGTTTTATGTCCATCTGAAATATAAAAACCATGATAATAAAACAAAACGAAGAGTGTACTTACAGCCATTATCAAACTTAATACACTCAGGATACGCGAAACTCTAATTGAGTTTCCTACGATATGGCGTTTAAAACTTAGGTTAAAACGATGAAGTTTTTTCATTCAGAAACTATGAGTTGGCTTTGATAAAAATGTCAATATCTTTAGATTTAGCGAAGACGACCAAGATGTCGTTTTCTTCAATGAGGACATTATAGTTGGGTACTCCAACAATTTGCTCTTTAATTCCATTTTTAGATTTAGGTTCCGTTTCTTCCACTTTTCGGCGGATGGTTATTAAACTCATTTTAAAATTCTCACGGAACCCTACGTCGCCTACTTTTTGTCCCACAAGTGATTCCGGGACAAGCACTTCGGCTACTTTATATTCTTCGGGGAGTTGCAGGTATGTAATGAGATTCGGGTTCATTAATTGGTCAGCGAAAATGTTTCCGATTTCGTCTTCGGGAGATAGAAATTCGGTAATTCCCATTTTTTCGAGGATAATTTTTTGATTTTCCCCCATAGTTCTGCTTATGATTCTCTTTACGCCGATATCGAGTAAATTGGCTGCACACAGCAATCGTGCAACAAAATCGTTACCGATAGCAATAATGGCAACATCGTAATCTAAAATATTTTCTGCGAGCAGCGCACGTTTGTTGGTAGCGTCGGTACATACGGCAAAAGCAACATCGTCGGAAATATTTTGGATTACATTAATATTATTATCAATAATCAAAACTTCGGCTCCTTTTTCTGATAGTGCAGTAGCGATAGCAGAGCCAAAATGTCCGGCGCCAATTATGGCAAACTTTTTCATAGCTTTTTTAAATTGAGGGTGCAAAAGAAGCAAAAAAATGGAATGGAAAGAAATAGGTTCCAAAAGATACTAGATTAAGGCTTAGAAGCAAGGAAAACGCAAATAGTTTTCTCATAAAAATTTCATTTATTTATCATTATTATAAAAAATTACACTTTATGTTCTTCTAAAATGCTTTTCCAAGTTGTAATGTGTGACTCTTTAATTTCAGTCGAGTTTTTAGAATCTTCCACCAAATTTTGAGTATATGTTTTTATAAAATCCTTGTAATCATCAATAAAACGCAAATAATATTTCAGACTTGTAAAAATTCCGTTGGCAATAATGTACAAATCAGTATCTTTTTGGATTTTCAGAATAAATTTGTTGATATATTCTTCCTCATCGGGAGAAATGAAATTGTTTTTTGCAGTTGTCAAAATGTAATAACGTTCAATGCCGGTGTTTTCCGACTTTTTCGCTACATCAAAAACCAAATTTCTGTCTAT
>JAITUN010000044.1 GCA_031286285.1 Bacteroidales bacterium
CTTCAAAGTGTATATTCGCGGACTTGTAAAAAAGTCATTAAACCACAAAGGAACACAAAGGATATCACAAAGGGACACAAAGTTATGAATAGAAATGTAAGACATTTAAAAGACGGCATAAAAAGAATTGTTTTATAATTCTTAGTGCGCCTTCGTGATATCCTTTGTGTTCCTTTGTGGTTAATCATTTAATTTGATGAATAAAAAAGTAATTTTGCCGGCAAATATGTTTTTTGAACAAAATATGAGTATTATGTTAAAATCAGAAAATTAAGAGAAACAAAAAAAACATCCCAACAATAACCGGCGTTACATTAATGACCTATCCTGAAATTTTAGCGCATATTTTCCAATCCTACCCCATGTATCACCGCATTGGGAGTGCGGCGTACAAAGAGGGGTTGGAAAACATTGAACTACTTGCTGCTATGGCAGGAAATCCCGAAAAAAAATTCAAAGCGATTCACATTGCCGGCACCAACGGAAAGGGTTCGGTTGCCCATCTGTTATCCTCCTATTTTCAAGAGCTTGGGTGCAAAACCGGTTTGTTTACTTCGCCCCATCTTGTTGATTTTAGAGAACGAATAAGAATTAACGGAAAGGAGATTGCTGAGCAAACTGTGGTTGATTTTTTCGAGAAATACCAAACTCAAATGTTTGAAATTTCGCCCTCCTTTTTCGAGATGACCACCATTTTAGCCTTTGATACTTTTGCCGCTGAGAATGTGGATATTGCCATTATTGAAACCGGTTTGGGCGGCAGGTTAGATGCTACCAATATCCTCTCCCCTATCCTATCGGTAATTACCAACATCTCGTTAGACCACACCAAAATGCTGGGCAATACCTTATCGGAAATTGCATTCGAAAAAGCGGGCATCATCAAAGAGAATACCTCGGTTGTTATTGGCGAATACCACCCGGAAACATTTCCGGTTTTTGAACAAATGGCGAAATCAAAAAACGCCCCTCTGTTTTTGGCAGAAGAATATACCGGCGATATGCACTTCGGAGGAGATTACCAGCGGAAAAATTTGGGAACATTTATGAAGTGCGTGGAGGTAATAGAAGCCAGAAGCCAGAAGCCAGAAGTCAGAAGTCAGAAGTTAGAAGATAGAAGACAGGAGACGGGAGAGGCATTGATAGCTGCCATCCAAAACCTCTCTCCAAACACGGGTTTCATCGGCAGGTGGCAAATCGTCTCCGAGAAACCGCTCACCATCTGCGACGTAGCGCACAACCCCGCCGGAATAGAATACGTGATGGCACAATTGCAGAAGTTGCCCCACGATAAATTGCATATTATCATAGGTTTTGCAAACGACAAAGAGATTGATGAAATAATCCCTTTTTTGCCCAAAGATGCCATCTATTACGTCACTCAAGCCCACGTAGAAAGGGCGCTATCGGTGGAAGAACTGTTTCAAAAACTTTCTTCAGCAAAACTTAATCTCTTTAAAACCCCAAATATTCTCAAAGCCTATCTACAAGCCACGCAAAGCGCTCAAGAAAACGACGTTATTTTTATAGGGGGTAGTTTTTTTGTGGTTGGGGAGTTTTTGCAATTGAGAAATTAATAAAATCCGGTTTTAAACCGTTACCACTAATTGTG
The DNA here is from genome assembly GCA_031286285.1 of Bacteroidales bacterium. GTDB lineage: Bacteria > Bacteroidota > Bacteroidia > Bacteroidales > WCHB1-69 > WRNX01. Next base: position 1,613 of record JAITUN010000044.1, read on the forward strand.
AGTTTTCAAACCGCACCACTTTCACTACAGTATCCTTTTCAATGACGCCAAACTCAGAGACTGCATCATAGATTTCATTATCAATCTCCACTTTTCCGGCGGGGCGCAGAAAAGTAGCAGCACGACCTGTTTGTCCAACCAAATTGTTCATTGTGAGGTCTTGTGAAATATACCCTGTTTCTTTTCCCAGCTCGGTTTTCAGTGCGATGCTCCCAAAACGGGTATTTGTATTTATTAATTTCATTCCAATCCAAATAGAGGATAAAAAACCGGCAGTTGAAAAGCCTAAGACAATAACAATCTTTTTGATAATAGTAGTTGGCGGGGTAAAAGAGAAGTCGAAACCAAAATTAAGCGTCATAGAAAGAACCAATGAGGCTATAATCAACACTATGCCTGAAATACCGGCAACCCCGAAGCCGGGAATTACAAATATTTCCAAGAGGAGCAGTCCGATTCCTACAATAAAGAGCAGAATTTCCCAATGCTCAGCTAATCCGTTTAGATAATGTGGGGCAAAATAGAGTGCAGCCGCTACCAAAGCTGCAATCAGTGGAAAACCTACACCGGGGGTTTGCAATTCAAAATAGATCCCGCCTATCATAATCATGATTAAGATTCCACATACCATAGGATGTAACAAGAAAAGGATAATCTTTTCAATAATATCGGGTTCTTGTTCAACAAAGTAATAATTATCAACACCGGCTAACTGCATTACTTCCTCTTTAGATTCTGCTTCTCCTTCACAAAATCCAAATTGAATGGCTTCTGTGGTTGTAAGAGTTAACACTTTCCCTTTTTCACTAACTCCTTTTATTTCCACATCGGGGTCCACCATTGCCTGTGCAATATCGGGGTCTCTACCGTTTGCAATGGCAGTAGCGCGCATCATGGAGCGCATGTACGACTGATATTTGTCGGGCATCACCTCTCCTGTCTGGTTTACCACAGAAGCCGCTCCAATGGAAGCGCCTTGAGACATATAAATACTATCACAAGCAATTGAAATTAACGCCCCTGCAGAAGCAGCATTTTTATCAATAAACACAAAAACAGGAATAGAAGCATCTAACAATAACGTTCGAATACTTTCAGCCGATTCCAACTCTCCTCCAAAAGTGTTCAAGTGCAAAAATATGATATCGGCTTGTTGGTTTTGGGCTTCTTTAACTGCTAATTCTGTTTTTCGTTTTGCAGGTTTGGCAATCGTTTCGTCAATAGTAAAACAATATACTTTAGTTCCGGATTGTTGAGAATACAATAGAAAAGGCAGAAAGCAGAAAGCAGAAAGCAGAAAGCGTATGGCGTGCCAAATAAGTTTCATTACAAAGAAGAGAGATTATTGTTTATAATAGGAATCTACTTTTTCTTTAAGATCTTCAGGGATATCCATTCCTAAACGCGCGAGAATTTGACGATACATAATATTATGTAATTTATCGTCTTTGTAAATATTGTATGCTTTTTCCGCCCAAATAACGGCTATCCCTAATATTTCTTGGGCTTTATTTAGCGCTGCTTCTGCTTCAGTAAATTTACGAGGTTTCTCAGCTAATTTTTCTTCTTTAATTCTATCATAATCTGTTGCTTCGTAAAAATATCGATAAGTCATCTGTTGATTGAGGTCAAAATTATTGGGTTCAATGGCTAATCCTTTTTCAATCATTTCCTGCGCTTTTAGATATTCTTTGTTATTCACTAAATGTCCTGCAACGATAGTGATTATTGCAGGATTATCATTATATTGTTCATACATCTTTGTTGCTGCATTATTAAGTTTCACTGTGTCTCCAATCATTGCAAAATAATCTAATTCATACCCTTTTATATTAATTGCCAATGAGTCAGGGATTAGCTTACGTGCTTGATTCAAAATTTCGCCGCACTTCACTGTATCTTTATCTTGACGATAGATATCGTACAAAGCCAAATAAATATCGGGTACAGCTACATTAAATTTTGTAGCATCTAATAATATTTTTCTATTATTAGCATCATCTCCAATAGCTTTATAGCAAAAGGATAAATCCAAATAAGCATACGCTAGATAGAGTGCATACCCTTTAGAGTCAACCCTATAGCTACGAATGACCATATTGAGTAGTCTAATTGCCTCATTAAAATTCTTGTCTTCCATCTCTTTTGCAGCCAATTCACTAATAGGGTACGCCGAAAGAAGTTGGCCGTCTTTCGGGTCGATCAAACTCGGGTCAACTTTAATATCCGGTTTAATTTCCAATGCTTTGTAAAAGGATTCATTAGCAGTAATTATAGCATTGGGCCAACGAATTGTATAATTACTATTCTTACTCATTTGTTCAACTTCATATTCGTGTAACTGGATATACACATTAGCACGAACCAACCATACGTCAGCACTAGATTCATTGCCCACAAAACACTCATCCATCATTTTTCCGGCTTTAGGGATCTGCTTAAAACTTGTTAATGTATAAATAACATCATTAAGACACGCAGGCCGTTGCGCTAATAATAGATGACCTGCAATAAAAAATAAGATTACAAAAAGAGATGTTTTTTTCATTTTTTAAAAATATAATAGGATTAATAAAATAGATACTATTTAATGAAGTTGCAAAAAAACGTTTTTTTTTGAAATGAATTGATTTTCTAATCGAAAAAGTTATTTATTCTTTTTTCTTCGTTGCTTATTACGAAAAATAATAACTCTTTCTGCTTCCATTTGTACTTCATCAAAATTGATAGATTGCTCATATATAGGGGTTAGTTTACAAACAATAGGAACACTTACCCATTCTTCAGGCAAACAAAGAATAACTGTATCTGTTTTTGGAAGCAAAACTAATTTTTTCATCGCTTTCATCATAATATCAAATTGCTTTAAAATGTGCAATCATTAAAAAAAAATGCTTTTTATTCGTATTATTCTACATTTTTCAAGAAGTTTTTTACATTTTTCAATATTTATTTTTTAAATTATTAGTGATTTTATATTCAAGCAAATATATTTTTTTTTTAATAGAATACAACTCTTTCTAATAAACTCAAATAATTATTAATAAATAATTCATTTTCAGCATTATAAAAACGATTAAACAAAAAAAGCAAAACTAATAGGAAAAGCATTGGAAAAAATATATTTTTGCGCCCTCAAAAAACAAACCCTGTTTAAGTAGCTCAGCAGGTAGAGCACATCCCTTTTAAGGATGGGGTCCTGGGTTCGAATCCCAGCTTGAACACGATGTAAAATGCTAATAATTTGCAAGATAGATTATTGGCATTTTTTATTTTTATTTCTGCACCACATAAAATAAAAACACCCCAAAAATTATATTTTTTAACTGTGGCTTCTACTTCTTTGCCGTTGATGTAAATATTGATGCGGCGGGTGCTGGATTTTGCCATAAACTTGGATGTTTACAGCAAAGGTAGAGCGAGGAGATGGGTGGGGGTAGGACAAAAAAAAGAGCCTTACATACTCACATAAAGCTCTGTAATGTTCAATATAGAATCTTTATTGTTTCACCACTTTCTTAACAACTTCGCCTTGTTCTGTAATTATTTTCACAAAATACAGTCCTGCAGGCAAGTGCGAAATATTGATTGAGTAGTGAGTAGTGAGTAGTGAGTAGTGAGTAGTGAGTACTTACGACTCGCCCGTAAATATCAAACACCTCAATACTTGTAACTTGTAACTCGTAACTCGTAACTTGTAACTCACCGGTGGTAGGGTTGGGAACAATTGTAATGCTTTTTTCGAACTCTGATGACACTGATTGAGCAGATTTACTCTGATTTAGCATCTCTTCATTATTCCTGTCTCCTGTATTCTGTATTCCGTCTCCTGTCTCCTGACTCCTGTCTCCTTCTTCCTCAATACAGATTCCGTACAATCCGCACAAAATATTATTCGCAAATACAACCCCGCGACCTGTGTTGGTTTCTACATAGTTAATTAAATAAACAATATCTTCGTCAGATAAAGTGTAAATGTTACTATTAGCATTTTCCAATTGTTGCAACCACAGGGTATAGATTCTTAAACCTGTTAACTCGTTTGTCTGTTCATCTGTAACTTCAAATTGGTTAAAAATATTTTCTAAGGATGCCAATGCGTCGCTGTAATTGCTTTCGGCTAAGTAGGTTTCGACGATGGAGAGGTTGTCGGTGTAGTGGTTACGATAGGAAAAGAGGTAGCGGAGTTGCTCGAATTTTTCGAACTCTGATGACTCTGATTGAGCTGATTCACTCTGATTTTCATTCGGCTGATTTTCGTTGGACTGAGGCGTGTTCGGCTGAGGCTCCGCCTCAGTTGTCCCACCCATCACAGTAATAATGATTGAATTAAAAAACAGATCCTTGAGCGAACTATAGTATGATGCCATATCTAACAACGCATTATATCCCTCTTCATCATCACCATCAAAAGTTAAGAGATTATCAACCCATTTTTCATACTCTCTGTTCATTTCATCGTATTGGGCTAAAGCATTTTCCAAGTCAAAAACTCCGCCTTTTGAGGGAGGAAATATTAATTTTGATGGACATGTATTTGAAGTTTGTGCAAGAATGCAAGATACAGTACTTGTAACATTAGGCGGATATTCATTGCTTTGACTTCCATAATAATAATTGATAGAATGTTGTGACAAGGTGTTGTCAATAGTCCAAACAAAAGGACCAATTAGAAAACCATTAAACTCGTTTCCGGAAGATTTTTTCAAACTTCCTTGATCTCTTCGTATAGAATTTCTTGTATCCAAGCCATCAAGCAAAATATCATAAGCTAAACTGTAATTGAAAGTATTGCACAAAGATTGCACTCCGGTAACTACAGGCTGATATCCGGGATCTTCGGGGCTGCCGCCACGAAAAGTAGGAGGACCGCCACCCGGTACAGTATCAATTTGAGAAGAGTTTTTTTCGGCAAACTGTTGAGCTATTGTAAGATTATTGTAGATATTCTTATACACCTCGTTTTCAGGAGCGCCGGAATCATTAATATAGAGTCCGGTAGTCTGTCTGCCTGTTGCAGGCTGTTTGTCTGTAAAAGTATTTTCCTCAATTTTGTATCCGGTTGAATTCTTTTGATAAAAACCCGTAGCGGAGCTTGATTCTAGGTTAAACTTATTTCTAATAATTTCGGGATAATTGGCTCCCTCATTTCTTATACCGAAACTTAAACAGTTGTCAAATTTACTGCAACGTACTTTTAAGATGGGCAATCTGCCTGAAGTTTGAAATTGAATACCATGCTTAACCCCTGTAAAAGTGCTGGGAATATAACAATTTTCATCACAGAGGTCGCTTCCTAACTCTATGGGACAGCCTGCAGGACAATACTCTTTTACTTCTAAATCGCTGTTGCTTGCCAAAACGCCCACACCGATATTGGAAGTTGTGCTTGAAAAAGTGCAGCCTGTTACACTCACTTTGCCGCTGTTGAACAACTTTAGATGCGCCTCAAAATTTCCAACATTGCCAAAATAGTTGTTATTTAAAATAAAAGTAGTTTGGGTAAAAGTTCCCGAATTGTAACCCAACTGGCTTGAGGCAATCATTTTAAAAAAAACCCCGATCGTATTGTTAAGAAAAGATGCATGGGATGCATATACCAAACCGCCATCTTCGGCAGTGATACCGCATTTGGCATTTTCGATGATGCCGTTATTAAGAATCTGCACAGTACCTTGAAATGTAGATGATAAGGGGTTAACGCCGTCGCCCAAAACGGTGATCCCTTGCCACAATGTACCTGCTGTGGCATGGGTAAATTTTCCGCCATCTATTACTAATGTTGCAGTGGGATGTACTGTAAACGTGGCGTTTGCATCACTTTTGAGGGTGCTTTTATTCGTAAAAGTTGTTTTTGATTGTAGATTAATATTACCTGTATTGGTTAAAACCGCCCCCGACTGCAAAGTTGCTGTAACAGAGAATAATTGATTGGTTCCCGACCAGTTTGTAGCTGTATTTGATATTGGAATATCAGTACCTGTTTTTTTCTTTAAATTATTGTTAAATGTGCATCCGGTTACGTTTACCGTGCCGCAATTATTCATTTTAAGGAGTGCTTCAAAATTCATGGCGCCGCCAAAAAAAAATCTTCATCAATAATAAAACTTGTGCCGTTTAATGTGCCTGAGGTGCCGGATTGTCCGTTAGCCAACGGCAAGAGTTTAACCCCCGCCTTATTGTTCACAAAATTTGCATTTGTGGCAGAAATAGTTGCGCCGCCCTGAACCGCAACTCCGCACATAGCGTTTTTAATGGTACCGCCGTTTAAGATTTGGATAGCGCCCTGTCCTGCAGCTCCCACCGGTTGGGAAGGATTACTTTGAACGATAATACCTTGCCACAGTTCATTTTCGCAGGCGTTGGTAAGGGTACCGCCATCTATGATGAGTTTTCCGCCGGGTTGGATGGTAATAGAAACTTGTTTTTCGAACTTAACAATAGAGGAAATAGTTAAGATAACATTGTATGGGATAATAATTGTACCAATTGCTTGTAGATCAGTATTCCAAATTGTATTTTGAGTAATGGTACCCTCTACTTCGGGTAATCCACTATAACAAATTGCTTTAAGTAACGATTTGTAGGCGTTTACACGTCCTGTTCCAATTTGTCCATGAAATAAGTCTGCATCAACAATAGGCTCCGTTGTTGTCTTAATAATATTCTCTATATCTGCGGGAAGCAAGCTATTGTTTACGGCTCTTATTAAAGCTACCACTCCAGAAACCTGAGGTGCAGAGAAAGATGTGCCATTATCTACTCCATAAGTATTTCCAGGCTTACAAACTGCTACATTTGTAGATAATGCACATACATCCACCCAACCGCTATGGGAGTAACCTGTAGGACCATGCATATTATTAGCATTTACTCCACTAACAATTATTACTCCAGGGATATCGGCGTATGCTGAATGACTATTATGTGGGACCCCATTTCCTGCACTAAAAACCAAAACAACTCCATTATTTGTCATTTCTTTTACTGCTATTGCATTTACCGGTGTGCCTGGAGAGCCCCACCAACTAACACTAATAATCTTAATACCATCTAAATATGCTTGCCAAATTTGATTCCATAAACTACCGCCATCACAATGATATCCTTTAACTCTAGTATTGTACCCTATTCCCGCTATACCTTTATTGTTATTTGTTCCTGTTGCTACGCAACTTGATACTGAAGTGCCATGATATGTAAAAAGAACCTGGGTTCCAACAACACCAGTAAATGTATTTTCTAAATCCTCATGATTCGTTTCAAATTCTGTATCAATTACTCCTACAACAATTTCACTACTTCCTGTTGTTATGGTCCAAGCACATTGAGCATCAAGTAGGTCAAGAGCATCATTATTAACCAAATTATTCACGATCCAAGTATCATTTATTGGGATAGGGCTATTGCATGCAGCAAGTCTATAATAATCACAGCGATAAATTTTATCAAATATTTTTCTACATTTCAATAAGTTTTCTAAAGAATCAATATTCCCCTTAAAATGAATCTCATAATAGTTTTGTAATTCAATATTTTTAGCTTTTGGAAACGATTGATAGTAATTTACAACCTCAAAATCTTTAAAAATCTGATTCAAATCTTCATCATTTGAGATTCTTTCCTCATTCAGTGGCTTTATGTTTTCATTTAAAGAATACACATACAAAAAACAATCTTGAGAATACAAGTTTGAATAAAATAAATAAAACGAAACAAATATTACTATTATTTTCTTCATAACTATCTCCGTTTGAATAATAAATAATACATCTTATCATTGTTGAATAACATTAGTTCTGCATTATTAATATCAAATTCATGAATCCAACAAATATAACTCCAATATTCGTTGCCATCACCAGGTTCATCAATCCCTGGAATATAAAAGCTAAATTCAATAGTTGAATGTATGTTATCAACTGTATAGAGGCCATAAGGATAAACAATTATATTTACTCCTTGCGCCGTCATTGTACTGTCTGATAAAAAGGTAAGAGTGTAGTATTCATCAGAATCTACAGGTTCAAATTCTTGTATAATGCCTGTTTCTGTGTTAACTTTACCTACTAATTTCCAATTGCCTTGCAGGGTTGTTTCTATGTCATATCCTGATTCCTCAGGAGGTGATGCTTTTTTGCAGCCTATGGCTAACAAAAAAACAACTAACGCCATGCATATTAATATTATTCGTTTCATAGCTATTTGATTTTTATCAATATAAATTCTGCATACAAGTCATAACTACTACTTAAAGAACTAACAGACTTAATAATTCGATACTTTCCCAGCTGCAAATTATCTATAAAGGACAACTGAAGGCATTGTGAATACGTTTCTTCAGGTCCTATACCAATGACAGGCAAAGGCCAATAACAATTTAACTCTATTTCCATCCAATGTGTTCCATTAAAATAGTTTAACTCAAAAGGTGTCCCAAACCTTATAGGTCCATTAGTATGATTTTCAATTGTAAATGTGATGACTGAATCTATTATCGCAGTACTTGGTAACACACACATTTTTATATATTCTTCTTCATTTATTTCAACAGTACCACAAGTTTCTTCAACTATAGAAAGAGTAAAACTCTCTTTTTTATTTTCTTTTTGTTCTTCGTTTTTTTTGCAAGACAAAGATACTCCTGTCAGAAAAAGCAAAAAAAACACCAAAAACATATTTTGTAAGTTTATTTTTTTCATTTTTTTCAATTTTCATTTTTTTCAATTTTCATTTTTATAAGATTTATTACTTTCCAACTTTTTATGCTCACAATAGCCTTTTTTAGTCTCTATCAGGAGTAGGAAAAACTGACAGAGACACCATTTATCAAAATTATTTTTGTCAAGATACCAAATATTATTAAAAATTTTCAAGTAATTAAGAGTATGTAATATATTAACTTTAAAAAAAAGAAATACATGAAAAAAGATTCCAACAATATCAGATTGTATAGCAAATATTATAGTCACTTTTGGAAAGAAGTTGTATAAATAGGAAATTGTTAAATTAAAAGTATTGATTTTCATATCAAAGATATTTAAAATCGCTGCAAAATAAACACTAATTTTAATACAACAGTTCCAATTTCTTACTTCTTTATAACTTTTTTAACAAACACTCCATTTTCTGTATAAACTTTTACAAAATACAACCCTGCCGGAAGGTGCGAAATATTGATTGAGTAGTGAGTAGTGAGTAGTGAGTAGTGAGTACTTACGGCTCGCCCGT
>JAITUN010000052.1 GCA_031286285.1 Bacteroidales bacterium
ATTTTAGGGTATGGTAATATGGATGTCAATGATCGCTACTTGGATACAAAATCTATACGATTAAGAGCTAATAATAGTGATCCTACAAGTGGCGCTTTGACAATACCCGGTACAAATACAACAGGAGCCAATGTTGTTCAAATGCAATTTGATAAGCCTAATGGAGTGGGAACGGTAAGTTTTTACTATGGCTCTTATAGTTCGCACAGTGGTGGGGTGTTATTTGTAGAATATTCAACCGATGGTGGCATTACATGGCTCTCTCCGGAAAATAATTCGGTTACCTCTCCGGCATGGGCGGGAGCAATGCAAGAATTTAGCGCACAAATTAATGTACAAGGAAATATTAGAATTAGAATTATCAAGTATAAACAATCCGGAACAACTCATTCTGTTAATATTGATAATATCTGTGTAACTGACTATAGTGAAACCGGTTATGTAAATGCCCCTACTTTTAGTCCAATAGGTGGCGCCTATATCAATCCTGTTAATGTAACTATCTCCTCAACAACAGAAAATGCTATTATCAGATATACTTTAGATGGAAGCGAACCTACAGAGAGTTCTACAACTTTTACTACTCCCCTAAATATTAATTCAAATACTACAATTAAAGCAAAAGCATGGAAAGAAGGGTTGACTCCAAGTAATACAAGTACAGCAACATATACTTTCCCAATAGAGGTGGCAAATATTGCCGAATTTAAAGCAGCAAATCCGGCTACTTCAACCATTCAGTATAAAATTACCGGCGATGTAACGTTTGTTTACAGAAGCAATCGCTATATCTATATTAAAGATGCTTCCGCAGGATTACTTGTTTTTGACAATACAACCCCTGTCATCACTAATGAATATAACAATGGAGACATAATTACAGGAGGTATTATTGGAACTTGCACTATTTACAATGGGCAATATGAACTAATTCCCACTGTCAATCCGGCTGCAGGGATTCCGGGTACGCCTGTTACACCCATCGTGGTTACTATGGAAAACTTGATACCCAACTTTACTGATTATGAGTCTCAATTGATACGAATAATGAATGTTACATTTGCGGAAGGTACTTTTACAGAATCTAATGGCTCAAGTGCAAATATTAAAATTTATCAAGATGCCGATTCTATAACCTGTCGCAATCATTTCAATACTATTACAGGATACACTACGATCCCTGAAATTTTATTCAACGTTACAGGTTTTGCCATACCCTTTGTAAATGCTACAACAAACGACAAACAGATTGCTCCTCGTGACTTAGATGATATTTCAGAGGGCGGAGACGGGCCACAACTAACAGGCAGTGTTATAATTACAGGCTCAGCCGTTTTTGGAGAAACTTTACAAACAGAAACAAATTTATCGTCAGAACCTATAATTCCCGATTTGGGCGAACTGACATATCAATGGTTGCGCGGCAGCACTGTTATTGGTACAAACACTCCTACTTATACTATCGTGCAAGCCGATATTGGCTATAAAATAAAAGTAAAAGTAGTGGCAGCGAACTGCAGCGGCAGTGTTACTTCGGCAGAAACAGAAACCGTTGCCAAAGCGCAACAAACCCCGCCCGATGCACCCACTTTAGCATCTAAAACCGACAAGAGTATTACGCTTAATGAGATTCAAGGTTGTGAGTATCACATTGTTGGAGGCGAATGGCAAATCTCTCCCGTATTTACCGGATTAACCTCAGAAACCACCTACAGTTTTGAGGCACGCAAGGCAGAAACAGCAACCCATCTTGCTTCCGCACCCGGACCATCAGCAGATTTTACTACAGAACCTCTTGGTATTGGTGAAAACGACCTCAGCAAAATAAATGTGTATAGTTTCCAAAATTCTGTTTATATTAAGAATGAAACAACCATTGAGATTGAATCTGTTGAAATATGGGATCTGAACGGACGTTTGGTTTACCAAGACGTAATTAACCAAGCAGAAACTAGAATTACCCTTCAGGTTACAACGGGAATTTATAATGTTGTTCTGCAGGGTAGAGACGTTGCACGCAAAATTTCTACGAAGGTTTTGATAATGAGGTAGGCGCCATTCGTAAAAAATCTCTCTTATGAATACCATGCGAAAACTGCCCATAGGCATCCAGGATTTTGAATATTTGCGTACAAATAATTTTGTATATGTTGATAAAACGCAATTTGTATATCGGTTAGCACACTACGGAAAACCCTATTTTCTCAGTCGCCCGCGCCGATTTGGAAAGAGTTTGTTCCTTTCCACACTCAAAGCCTATTTTGAAGGCAAAAAAGAGGTTTTTGAAGGATTAAAAATTGCAGAACTGGAAACGGAGTGGACGAAATATCCTGTTTTTTATTTGGATTTTAATATTGCCGCAAGTAATGATGTTGAAAGTATGAATGCTGCATTAGAATATACTTTATCAAGGTATGAAAAAGAATGGTCAATAGAAAAAAATACGGATATACTTTCTATTCGTTTTACTAATGTTATTTGTGGGGCGCATAATAAATTTGGTCAAAAGGTTGTGGTTTTGGTTGATGAATATGATAAGCCGTTAATAAACACAATGGATAACGCTCAAGTGAACGAAAATTTACGAAATATTCTCAAAGGTTTTTATGGAGTTCTTAAAGGAGCAGATGCTCATTTGCGGTTTGTTTTTCTCACCGGCGTTACTAAATTTTCTAAAGTTAGTATTTTTAGCGACTTAAACCAGCTTATGGACATAAGTTTGAACAAACAATTTGCAGGAATTTGTGGTATTTCCGAAACAGAACTTTTGCAAAATTTCCAACCTGAAATACAAGCATTGGCAGAGGCAAATAACCTGAGTTACGACGAAGCATTTGCAAAACTGAAAAAATTTTATGACGGTTATCATTTTGCAAAAGAGAGTGAAGACATTTATAACCCATTTGGTTTGCTAAATACTTTTTTTAAGTTAGATTTTGCCTATTACTGGTTTGCCACAGGCACGCCCACATTTTTGGCAAAAGCATTGCAAAAACAAAATTATGATATTCGCAA
>JAITUN010000063.1 GCA_031286285.1 Bacteroidales bacterium
ACGGAAACAAGGTTTTCTTCTCGGGCGCCGATGCGGAAGCAAGAGAGCTGTTTTGCTACGAATTGAGTTCCGGAAAACAATTGTGGAGATTGGAAGCGAAAAACATTGCAGGCTCGCCGGCTCAACCGCCTAAAGTCACGGATGATACGGGATTGGCAGCCTCCACAGTAGCAACAAACGGCAAACAAGTGTGCGCCATTTTTGCCACCGGAGACGTGATTTGCGCCGATATGGAGGGCAAACAACTTTGGGCAAAAAATATCGGTGTCCCCGACAACATTTATGGATATGCCTCATCATTACTTATTTATGGAAATTCGTTAATCATCCAATATGACAACCGCGTTAAAAAAGTGTTCGCATTAGATTTGGCAACCGGAAAACTACAATGGGAAAGAGAGCGTTCCGAAAAAAATCCTTCGTGGAGCAGTCCGGTTATTGCCACGGTAAACAACAAGCCGCAATTAATATTGGTGGGCAATCCGGGCGTAACCTCTTATAATCCAAGCAACGGAGAGCAAAATTGGCGGGTAGAGTGTATGTCGGGCGAGCCGGTGGCGGGCGCCGCCTGCACCAACGGAATTGTTTTTGTTGCCACCGAATACGCCAACATGACCGCCATCAGCGCCACAGACGGCAGCGTCCTTTGGGAAAACGACGAGTTCCTTCCCGAAGTAGCCAGCCCTGTCGCCACCAAAGATTTTGTGTTTGTGGCAACCTCCTACGGGGTAGTGGCAACCTTTGACGCTCAAACCGGCGAACTAAAAAAGTCAATGGAGTTTAACGCAGAATTTTACTCATCGCCCATAATTGTGGATGGAAGAATCTACTTGATAAGTACAGACGGAAAAGTGCATATATTTTCAGCAAAAAGCGATTTTGGTTTACTCAAATCCTTTGAAACAAAGGAAAAAACCTTTGCCACGCCGGCGTTTACAGATGGGAAGATGGTGGTAAGGACGGAGGGAGGGGTGTATTGTGTGTGTGAACTGTGATTTATGGGATTAATTTAATTTTTCCTTTGTTTTAGAATAATCTCTATCAAGGTTTGCAATTGTTTATCGTCATTCAAAAGAATATTTGGTTCTATTTCTATGTCAGGAATAACCCCTCTCAACTTCATAGAATCATCTCCGGAAGGACGAATTGTTTTTATGTGAGGAACGTAGTAATAAAAAGTTATTAATTTTTCATCCAACACTCCTGTTAGTATTTGAGGCATTTGATTTCCATAAGTATTTGGAATGCCACCGGTTTCTTCACCCACTACAGTACCTAATTTATGATCCTGTATAATAGCGGCAACTCCAACTGCGGCAGAAAAAGTTTGAGATCCTACCAAAACCCATACGCGACCAACAAATTTATTTTTATGGTTTTTAGGTCTAATTTCGGGACACTGATAGGTAATAACAGTATCTCTCCCAGCTTCCATTATGGGTCTAAGTTCCTTTTCGCTCAAGTATGTTCTATTTTGCCAAATTTTTCTCATATACTTATTGCTGCTTGTAAGCATCGCAGACTTAATAAAAAATTGTTCCTCAGAACAAGTTCGATAAGGTTTGTCAGTAATCCTGTCAATGAGAGCATACCCACTTTCAGCATGCCCACCGGTTGATTTACGTAAATCAATAATTAAATCTTCTGCTCCAGAAGATTTTAAATTGTCAAACGCCATATTAATTAAAGGTAACATTTCTTTTACGGGGAAAAAATCAAGCATGGTAATTATTCCTATACGGTCATCATCAATTATTCGAAATGTCAACATCTCTTTTACAGTTTTGTCTCTAAAAATACCGGGTTCATCTAAGAATTTTGCATTACAATTCATAAAATCTTTACTCTGAGTTTTACAATTGAGTGTTTTATATAGTGTATCGCGTGAACCATACGGAATATACCCAAATTTACAACTGTCAACATTTAACAACTTGGATGATATATTTCTCAGCCTATTAAGCTTACTATCTCTATATTCGTCTCTTTCTCCGGATAGGGGTGCTCGTTTTTTTTGCAGCCACTCTTGTGCAGTTTCTTCGCCAATACTTACGATTTCACTTTTTATTGGAATAGTATCTTCGCCAAAGCAATGATAATTAACATATAGTTTTCCCTTTACGATATTGAAAATGAAAGGGAATGCCCTAAAAGTGGGATTACTTTGAATGGAAACATTGTTTTGTTCCTTATTTTTCTTATCAACTTTCATGGAAGCTTGAAAAAGCCTTACCCCTGAATGTCCATCCCTGCACAAAGCTTCAAATTCTTGAAATGCCAATAAAAGTTTTTTAGAGGCATAGTAGTCAGCAGTATCCAAATTTTGCATTAATTCATCATAAACTTTATCATAATTTTCTTTGGAAATGTGTTGATACAAGTTTGGATGTAACGCTTGCATATTCGCATAGAGTTTTGTTAGATATTTTTGTGCATCTTCTTTAGTAATGGTTTCATAAAAGACCTTTTGTGCTTGAAGCGATATTCCACAAAATAGAAAAGCAAGTAATAGGATATTTTGAAATATTTTCATAAGGCTATGATTTTATAATTCTTAACGAAAACAGTAATGTAATATTTTTTTATGATTTCTATGAAAATAGATTCTTGATATTTTCCTAACTATTGTTGAACATAATGAATTGCGGAAAAAATTTGGAAGAAAAATAGCAAGAAAAAAGGTATATTTTTGCCAAAGTTTGAAATGAGTGAATTGAATGAATAAAACATCAAAAATAAATACCGGAGCAGAAATCGAACGGCAAAAAGAAATCTTTATGCTGCAACAGGCAAGGAAAGGAGGTGATAATGAATAATATATATATGTCAGTAAACAAACTCATACTCGGCGATAACCTCGAAATACTGAAAACGCTTGAAAGCGAAAGTGTAGATTTAATCTATCTTGACCCGCCCTTTTTCAGCAACCGCAATTACGAGGTAATTTGGGGCGACGAAGGCGAAGTGCGCAGTTTTCAAGACCGTTGGTCTGGCGGCATTGACCATTACATTGCTTGGCTCAAAGAACGCGTTGAGCAAATGTACCGAATTTTGAAACCGACGGGAAGTATATTTTTGCATTGCGATTGGCACGCAAACGCTTATATCCGAGTGCATATTCTTGATAGAATTTTTGGTGAGAATAATTTTAGGAATGAGATTGTTTGGAAACGTACCAATGCAAAAGGACTTGCATTTACTCGATTGCC
>JAITUN010000111.1 GCA_031286285.1 Bacteroidales bacterium
TTATCGCAAAATTATGCTTTTATCGTATTATTCTCTTAAAAAACCATATTTACATACTTTTGCTTCTATTTTTCTTGCCAAAAATTTCTAAATCATTAACAAAATGTATCAATGCTATATTGATAAAGATTTTTTATAGAACAACAGATTTTTTCTTAAAAAGAATTTGTAAGTTTGCATATAAATGGACAGGTTTAAGATTTTAGAGAAAATACCACCGGTGTTCAGAAACAAATTCGTTCTGACCATAACGTTTTTTATTGTTTGGCTTATCCTATTTGACTCTAACAATCTTATATCAAGATATAAAGAACTAAGTCAGCTTCGCAAATTAAGAAAAGAGAAAGAGTTTTTTACAGAGAAGATTGCAAGCGATAAAAATAAACTTTACGAGTTGAAAACTAATAACAGCAACCTCGAAAAATTTGCCCGCGAGCAATATAAAATGAAAAAGCCCGACGAAGATCTTTATATAGTGCTGACTCCGGCTGAGAATCGTAAAAACGAACGAAAGAGCAACTGATGTTATATTGTGCTTCCTATTTATTAAGAGACTCCTTGCTTGTTTAACATTTCAAAATTATAATACTTTTATTTAGTCTCTCCTTAAAAACTCCCTTTAAGCCGCTACAGTGTAATAAAATTCCGGATAAAGCCATCGAGAAACAATTAGTTTAAAATTTTTCTTGCCCTCTTCTTTCAATTTCTCCATCATCTTTTTCAAATTCCACGCCGTAGCAGCCATTAAAGCATTGATTTGTATGCCAATTTCATCTAAAAGGTAATTTTGTTGCATCCGATAATCACTTTTCAAGTGTCCTATTATCGGTTCTATGGCTGCTCTTGCTCTGCATTTTTTGCGTTTGTTTTGCTTTTGGTATCTGGTGTCGGTTTTTTTGGGAGGCGAAGGAATAATAATTTTTACTCCATTGATATGAGATTTTCCTTTGCCGCTACGGTCGTAAGCAAGTTCTTTGGGAAGTCGTATGTCATTTTCGATCATTTGATTAAGTAGTGGTTCTATCGTATGCCCGTCGTATGGATTGCCTAAAAATGCCTTGATGGATAAAATTATTTTCCACCTTTTTTGCCAACCGTTTATCAATCCACCTTTATTGCCAAATTCATACTGTTTGTGTGCTTTGCCTTTGGCGATGCACCTCGTAAAAGGCTTGTGAAGACTGTAAACCTTATTCGTATCATTTTTTTGTTGATTGACAGCGCGTCGATACAAATCTAAATCTTCATTAAATCTATTGCGCTGAATATCATCCATTTTCCGATCCAAATCACGAAGTTGGGTATTTGCTATGGTTTTTAGTCGTTTACGGGCTTTAGTTGCCTGTTTGATGCGCTTGGGATGTTTGCCGTTGTAAGTGGCTCGCAACAGTTGTTTACTCTCGCGTGTGTAAGTGCGGCGTAAATCAATATCTAATTTCTTTGCAATTTTATTACACTTGTCTATAACTTTTTTACACAATTTGGCGTCGGTAGGGAAGGTAATGTTGTTTTCCTGAACAGTAGTGTCAGACAACACAAACTTTGACTGTTTGGGAACTTCTGCGCCGTGAATCTTTACGCTGTAAGCAAAGATTTTTGAAATCCCAGCTTCGCCGACACGTTTGCGAAAATGACAAAAATCGCTCGGATCAAACGGAAATTTATGCTCAAAAAATACAATGCCGCAGAAGTACTGAAAGTAAACATCGCGCACCCAATACTCGGGTATACGTTCATCGCCAAGATTATACAAGTGTTTGAGCATCAAACATCCAATCATTATGCGGATGGGAACGCTTGGGGCGCCTTTATCTGAGTAGTACGGTTTAAACTCATTCTCAAAATAATCCCAGTCTATCTTATTTGCCAAAAGCGCAAGTTCGTGATTGGGGTTAATCAAATCTTCAAGACGGGTGCGAAAAAGTTCGCACTGATTTTTGTCGGGTAATTTTCCTGTCATATTGCCGGTTTTTTGATTGCTAAAGTACTAAAACCGGTAGATTATATCAAGCATTGTTGATAATATATCGCTGATTGTTAATAAACTAAGGGGCTTTTAAGGAGCGACTAATTAATTGTTAAGTGTTATCTAACCATCAATTTGTGATAATTTTTCAAAAAAAGATTTTGTTAATTTCAAAAATGTTGTAATTTTGTAAACATAAACTTTATAAATATCGGTAATATTTAAAGTTCAACTTTATGTTTGCACGAAAATTATTAATGCAATACGCTGAAAATGAAAGTATGTTTCTGTTTGGTGCACGACAAACAGGAAAAACAACTTTAATTAAAGAAAAATTTCCTAATGCAAGGTATTATGACTTGCTAAAATCGGATGTTTTTGAACGATTATTCAGAGCGCCATGGCTGTTTCGAGAAGAACTTGATTTATGTTCGCCTGACGAGTTGGTAATTGTTGATGAAATTCAGAAAATACCACAGTTGTTGGACGAAGTGCATTGGCTTATTCACAATCGACGGCTTCGGTTTTTGCTTTGTGGTTCGAGCGCAAGAAAACTCAAGCGATGCGGCGCTAATTTGCTTGGCGGACGAGCGATTAGAGAGGTTTTATATCCGTTGGTAAGCGCTGAAATACCAAGTTTTGACGTCATCAAAGCAGTTAACCATGGTTTGTTGCCGCAACATTACTTGTCGTCTAATCCGCGAAAAAAGATACAGGCTTATGTGGGAAATTACCTTCAGCAAGAAATACGGGAAGAGGCGCAATTGCGAAACTTGAGAATATTTGCGCGTTTTTTGGAGATG
>JAITUN010000245.1 GCA_031286285.1 Bacteroidales bacterium
AATTTCGTCTAACAACTCATTATTTTTAAACAGTTTGTATGAAGTAGATTCATTATCTTTATCCCAACTTATTGTAATCTTATCTATTCCTGAGCAGGCGCTGAGGTTTTGCGGGGGCAACCAGGCGTTTGCCAACTCGGCTGTAGCTGCTAAAACAGCCTGTATAAAGGCTTGTACTAAATCCAATCTGTTTACACCGCAATTATCACTGCCATGTACTCCAATAGTGTCGCATGGCTTATGATAGCAAGGGTTTTGTTTTTGATATTGCATATCGCTAATAAACAATGATGGGTATTCATAAATATTAAATGGCATGTGGTCGCCGCCATATACATCGCCATAACTATAGCTATCACTAAAACGGATAGTGGGAATAGAAGGCATATAGGTGTTTGCTGTTTGTTGGTAATATTCAAAAAGCGCTTGAGAGATATAGGAATATCCTGAAGCCATTATGGTATTTGTACTATCCGGCGGAAACCAGCCAATCATATCCATATTAAAATGAGCAATAATGTTCATGTGTTCTGATGCACATTTTTCTGCAAAAGGCAAACTGCCTTGCAGCCAATACTCTTCTGCATTAAAGGGGACAAACATGATAGAACGTTTGGTCGGAAAATTTTTGAGTAATCGTGAACATTCTAAGACACCTGAAGTTCCTGAGGCATTGTCGTCAGCGCCCGGACCACTGGGAGTGTCATAAGTTGAATGGTCATAATGAGAGGTTATCATAATATACTCATCGGGAAATTCGGTTCCTTTTTTTACTACCACCACATTACCCGCATCTAAAAGTTGAGAATTAATATAAAACTTATGAATAGAAATATCCTCATATCCGTAAGATTCGAAATTGTCAACCAACCAATTTTGCACAATTAGCGCTTCCGGAGAGGTTGCCTTTCGAATAAAACCCTGCATGTAGCGAATGTGAGCTTCAATACTGTCTTGCGAAACCTGATTGATGAGATTTACTACCTCCGGTTTGGTTTCTGTAATTATCGGATAGGATTGGTTTCTATTTCCTTTATTGTCAATTAATTGCTGGGCAGATAAAGAAAAACAAAAAAAAGCAAAAAAAAGAAGAGTGGTTTTTTTCATAAAGTGGTTAGTTAATATTATAATTATTAATTACAAGGATTACAAAATAAAAATAAAAATACAAAAATAAAAAATTTGAAT
This sequence comes from Bacteroidales bacterium, assembly GCA_031286285.1. Taxonomy (GTDB): domain Bacteria; phylum Bacteroidota; class Bacteroidia; order Bacteroidales; family WCHB1-69; genus WRNX01. Next base: position 1,189 of record JAITUN010000245.1, read on the forward strand.
AACAAAACACATAAATATTTATTTACTTTTGCAGCCGTTAAAAAAAATCACAAATTATTATAAATCATTATTCTATGAAAATTTTAGTATTAAATTGTGGGAGTTCTTCCATCAAATATCAACTCATTGATATGGAACAAGCATCCTATGTACTAGCAAAAGGTATAGTTGAGCGTATCGGTTTGGAAATTGGAGAGTTTACCCATAAACCGGTTTCAGGCAGCAAATATTATGTTCAAATTCCGATAAAAGATCATGAGATAGGCATTAAGTTAGTTTTAGAAGCGCTTTTAGACAACAATCATGGAGTAATTACTTCATTAGATGAGATTATAGCTGTTGGGCATCGCGTAGCTCATGGAGGTGAATATTTCAAGCACAGTATGGTATTGGGAGATAAAGAGTTGATAGAAATCAGAAATCTTTGTGAATTAGCTCCGCTACACAACCCTGCCAATTTGCTTGGTATTGAAGTAATGCTTAAAATGTTGCCAAAAGTGAAACAGATAGGTGTTTTTGATACCTCTTTTCACCAAACCATACCCATGGAAGCGTTTTTATATGGAATCCCATTTAAATATTACGAAGAAAACAAGGTTCGCAGATATGGATTTCATGGTACTAGTCATAAATATGTAGCCCCTAAAGCAGCAAAACTATTGGGAAGAAACTATGAAGATTTGAAGATTATTGTTTGCCATTTGGGAAATGGAGCTTCTGTATGCGCCATCAAAAATGGAAAATCGGTGGATACTTCAATGGGATTTACACCGGTAGAGGGTTTAATTATGGGTACTCGTTGCGGTGACTTAGATTTGGGTGCATTGCTTTACATTGGCGAAAAAGAAGGAATGGATTTCAAGGCTATGAACACATTTGTTAATAAAAAATCCGGAGTAGCCGGAATTACAGGCGGAAGTTCAGATATGCGTGATATAGAAGCCGGAGTTGAGGTTGGTGATGAACGCAGCATTATAGCTCTTAAATGCTACTGTTATCGTGTAAAAAAATATATTGGTGCTTATATAGCAGCTATGGATGGCGTGGACCTAATTGTGATGACCGGAGGAATTGGCGAAAACGATAAAAATGTAAGAGCAGAAATTCTCGGAAATCTTAAATTCTTTGGCGTTGATTTTAATCCTGATGCTAATTATGTAAGAGGAGAAGACAAACTACTTACCAAACCCGGTAGTAAAACCGCAGCTATGGTTATTACTACAAACGAGGAGTTGGTGATTGCAACTGATACATTGGAATTGATAAAGTAATTTTTTATAATAATAACTGTTTATGTTCGATATTTCCAAAATTAGAACAGTAGATGATTTTCCCAAAAAGGGAATTAAATTTTATGATATTACAACGGTATTAAATGATACCGAATCTTTTCAAAAACTTTTTAAAGAAATGCTGGAAAAAGCGCGAAAGTTAAAACCAGATGTGATTGTAGCATTAGAAGCGAGGGGTTACATCTTTGCACCCGCATTGGCATTAGCATTAAATATTCCTTTTGTCCCGCTTCGTAAAAAAGGAAAACTTCCTTATAAAACATTTTCCGAACAGTATAACTTAGAATATGGATGTGAAACAATTGAAGTTCACCAAGATGCTATGAAACCCAATCAACACATTTTAATTTGCGACGATATTTTAGCCACCGGAGGAACCGCAGAAGCAGCGGCAAAATTGATGCAACATTTTAACCCAAAATCTATTGTTTTTCTATTCTTGATGGAATTGTCGTTTTTGAAAGGAAGAGATAGAATTGTAGATTTTATTGTGGAAAGTTTAATAATAGTATAAGTTTTTATTATAATCAAAAATAATATATTTTTGCACCAATTTTTAAAAAGCAGAAATAGTAAAGCATGTTATAGTATAAACCATTTTTTATCAATTTAATATTCATTTTTTAAACACAAACGCTTATGAAAAAAATTTTTATGATTCTTGCAATTTTATTTGTTGCAGTAACTTTAAACGCCCAATTTTTTATTGGAGGCGAATTCAAAATTGACGTAGAAGGAAATCGAGCAAAACTTGACGCTGATAAAAATTTACAAAGAAATGTAACCAATTTTGAGTTTCTACTTGCACCTAAATTCGGCTACTATTTTAATGATAAATTAGCAGTCGGATTGAAATTAGGTTTAGGTCCTAAATGTGAATTTGATAATACGAATAAGGATAATAAGAGTACCAAAACAGAATTTAGTTGGGGTATTTATCCTTTTGTAAGATATTCCGTTTTTACGTATAAAAAATTTGCAATCATAATGGAGGGATCTATTGGCTTTGGAGGCACACATGAGTTTGCAAAATATGGAAAAGAAAAGCAAAAAAACCTTCCCTATACAATAAATATTCAAGTGTTTAACATTACACCTGTACTCTCTTTTAACTTATCAGATCATTGGCAATTAGAAGCAGGACTTAACTTCCTTGATATTGGATATGGTATTGACGTAAGAAAATCTTCAACACTAAGTGATAAGAAGTATAATAGTACAGAAACTTCCCATAAGTTTAAGTTTATTGTTAACTCAAATACTATTATCAATACCGCATTTACAATAGGGGCTTCATATAAATTTTAGTTTTATTTGTGCCTGATTTATGGCAGCTACTCGTATTTTCGATATTTTAGAAGAGCAAAAAAAATATCCGAAATCTGATATTTTTGCAAATAGACTGGGTGATGAATGGCGTACTTTCAGCACCCAGTTTTATTATGAGATTTCACATACCATTGCCTACGCCCTCTTAGAAATGGGACTACAAAAAGGAGATAAAATTTCTACTATTATGAATAATAGAGCCGAATGGAATTTTATGGATATGGGAATTACTTTAGCTAATATGGTACATGTTCCCATATATTCTACCCTGAATGAAAACGAATATCAATATATTCTAAATCACTGTGATTGTAAAATTGTGGTTATTGGAATCGAAGCAATTTATAAGCGTGTGGAACCAATCTTAAACATTGTAGCTCAAAAACCTGAAATCTTTACTATTGATGTCATTGAGAATAGACGGAGTTTTCAAGAAATAATAGATCTTGGTAAGCTTTTTGCTTCAAAATGGTATGATACTGTTGAAGAAAACAAAAGAAATATTTCTACAGAAGAGATTGCTACCATAATTTATACTTCAGGAACTACCGGAAATCAGAAAGGGGTAATGTTGTCGCATAAAAATTTATGTAGCAACTTTATGCCTTTGACCAATTTACAACTTTTAAATCATACACACAAACTTTTAAGTTTTCTACCTCTATGCCATGTATATGAAAGAACAGTGATGTATCATTACCAATTTTTAGGTGCAAGTTATTATTATGCGGGGGGGGTGGGAACAATTGCCAAAGATATTCATGATATGAAAGCTGATGGCTTTTGTGCAGTACCCCGAGTTCTCGAAATGATGTTTGATAAACTTTATTCTGTTGGAAAAGATTTAAAAGGAATTAAAAGAATACTCTATTTTTGGGCATTTAAGTTGGCAACAAAATTTGACAACTATAATACAAACCCGTTTTATTTGTTGAAAATAAAGATTGCTGATAAGTTGATCTATTCAAAATGGCGGGAAAAGATGTCGGGAAAAGAAATGACAGTTGTTTCTGGAGGTTCTGCTATCCAAGAACGGATAATACGTTTGTTTACTGCTGCACAAATACGAGTTTATGAAGGATATGGTTTAACAGAAACTTCTCCGGTAATTGCAGTGAATAATCCAAAAAAACGTATTCTTAAGCCTGGAACTGTAGGCGAAATTTTGAATGGAATAGAGTTTAAACTTGCTGACGACGGCGAGATCCTAACCAAAGGAAATTGCCTCATGATGGGATACTACAAAGATCCGGAATACACTAAACAAGTAATTGACGAAGAAGGATGGTTTCACACAGGAGATATTGGCGCTTTAGTTGAAAGCAGATTCTTAAAAATTACAGATAGAAAAAAAGAGATTTTTAAACTCTCACTGGGAAAATATATTGCGCCACAATTGATTGAAAATAAACTCAAAGAATCATCGTTTATTAGCAATGTGATGGTAATTGGCGAAAATGAAAAGTTTACTTCTGCAATTATTGTTCCAAATATGAATGCTCTGCATTTTTGGTGTGCAAAACATCGCGTGCATTTTCATAACAATATTGAAATGATATCAATACCTGAAGTTACAAAACGCGTTCAAAAAGAAGTAGATAGAATAAACTCGCAACTCTCTGAACATGAACAGATTAAAAGGTTTCGTTTAGTTGCAGATGAGTGGAGTCCGATGTCGGGTGAACTCTCGCAAACTCTTAAACTTAAACGTGCTGTGATTTATAAAAAGTACGATGCTTTATGTCGAGAAATATACAACTATGATTTAAAGGTGTAAATAATTTTATATTTTTGCCGCAAATTGCCATGGTGGCGGAATTGGTAGACGCGCCGGTCTCAAAAACCGGTGAGGTAACACTCGTGCCGGTTCGATCCCGGCCCGTGGTACGAAAGAAAACGCTAATCGTTTAAAAATAAAATGGTTGGCGTTTTTGCTTTTATTGTTTTGGCACGTGTTTGGCATTTTATCAGAAAATAATGTAAAAAGCACCCAAAAAATCGTGTTTTTCAAGGTGCTTTTCGTTTGCATTAAAACAATGCCTTGCGGCATTAATTTCAAGTGCGAAGATATACTTTTTTACATAATGTAAAATTCAATACGACATTCCATAATAAACAACTTCGTCAAAATAATCATTGAAAATGTTAGTGGCATCTCCTTCTTGAATTTCCATTCTTGTGTAAGTAATATGCGTTAAATCGGGTTTTTCCGCAGTGTACTTGCCATCTTTTGTATCAGAAATAAAGTTTATTACTCTATCTGCTTCTTTGCTATAAGGTGCTGTATTTAACATAGTTATATTATTTAAAAGTTATTTTTCTTTTCGATTGCGTTTCAATTTGATTTTTTATTGGCTTCAAATCAATTTCAAAGTTACAACCTAACCCATCACATATTAAAACGTCGTTGTCTTGTATTTTATTATTTACTGGCAGTTGTAACTGTTTAATTTTATTACTGTCAATATCAACATAACCAGGTATTTCGTGTTTCTTACCACATTTAGGACAAGTAATGTTTAGTACGGTATAATCTATTGTATTTTGTTTATTTGGCATTGGAAAAGGGGCAGGAGCTGGCATATTTGCATTTGCAACTGTTGCAGTTCTTGTCAATTGAAAATCTTCCCAAAAATATAATTTGTAATCAGTAGAAAAATCAAAAATCAATCTAATAATAGTTTTGATACGATAGACAATATCTGCAAGTAATGGATTTTCATCAATATTTTCAATTATTAACACATCTTTCAAGTCGTCTATTTTTAAAGACCTACCGTGTGTCCGCCAATTCATGTGGTCGCATAATTTATTGGCTACGTCTTCTGCTCGCTGTCTTCTCATTTCGGGAGTAACTGCTTGCTGTGTTGTTCGTGTGATAGTCCAATTCTTGAATTTATATTTTTCCAACCACTCTTTTACAAGGTCTTTGGCAAATTCCAAAGAATTGATAACTCCGTAAATTTCACCAGGAGATATTTGGGCAACCATTATAGCGTCAAATGGATTTAATCGCCCGTTGATAGTCGCTTCACTTCTTTTTTGGTCAACCCATTCTTTATAGTCGTGTGCAGAAACTATAGAACGACCAATTTTAATTTGTGCATCTATCGGTCCCAAACTCCCTGTTTCACACATATAGATGTTATCCCCCGACAATGCCAAAATAGTTCCTGCACTTTTTGCTTCCCCTGCAATTACAAAATTAACTTCTTCAAATTTTTTCCGTAGAAATTTTGCAATTTCTTCAGCAGCCTCACCACTACCACCTGGAGTTTCAAGATAAACATCTATTTGTTTTTTATCGGATTCTCGTAAAATATCTTGAATGGTATAAAAATCATCTTGCATAAGGCTTACATCTATACCTCGTCTTGCTTTGTTAAAATCAGCAGCATAGACAAAAAGGTTACGATTGGTCAAACCGTTATATTTTTCAATCAATACTTTAAGTTCGGCTTTCAATTCAAGCACCCCCCATCGTTTCGATATATATTCATTCAATATACTTGCCATAATATTTTTTCATTATTGACGGGCAAAAATATTAAAAAATCAAACACTTAAAAAAGGGCGATAAAAAATCGCCCAAAAATTGGTTCTTTCTTCATAATGATTATTTCACATATTTTTGTATAGCAATAGAAAATTCATTTGAATATTTGAAAATATCATCAACACTATCTATGTCGTACTTGGTATAACTCCTGTCCTCGTTTTGTATTTCAATTTGTTTCTTTTCAGGATTATTTAAGTATAGACGACACGGACATTGACGCTGTGAGTCATCAATCAATATAGAAAAGAATCTTTGAAAATCACGGTGCACAATTCTTTTTTGGTCAATATGGCTTCTTAATATTGATTTAACAATATAAAACCCCTCTATTTCTTCTTTTGTCGTTATCGTTCCGTCTTCATTAATTGCAACAATTCCTTCCGGCAGTTCTTTTGTTATTGGTGTTGATTTAGCCTCTTCGGTTGGCTCTTTTGCTTTTTCCTGTTTCTCAATAGCAGATTTCAGCCGTTCTGTTATCATGTCATTTATATACACCACGATAGAATGTTTTGTGAGTTCTGTAAATTGAGCGAGTATTTTTTCCGTAATTTTTCCATCGTAAATTTCTCTTGCTATCATCTTAACAAATTCAACTGACGGGGTCTCAAATTCTCGTTTCAATATTGCTTTTATTTCTCCTGTATATTTAAGTTCACTTGCCGAGTTTATAATACTTTCAACATCAAAATAGGATTTGTGAAACTTTTTCAATTCTTCAATATGCTGTTCCTTCAAATCTGTTAAATTAACCTCTAAAAATGGCTTTTCATCCATTTTGTTATTCTCTTTTAAATCAGTGTAAAAACGGTAAATAATTCCATTTGTAAGAACGCCGAATTTTGCAGTTGATACATTGAAATAGCGCAATAATTGGTTATCGTGTAAATCTAATTCCTGCATCCAATGTTTACACTCCATTAAAATAACGGGCTTTTCATCTTTTAAAATAGCATAGTCTATTTTTTCACCTTTCTTTGTGCCTATATCACATGTAAATTCAGGAACAACTTCAAGTGGGTTAAATACATCGTATCCTAATGCTTGAATAAACGGCATTATAAAAGCATTTTTTGTCGCTTCTTCTGTGCCGATATTGTTTTTCAGTTTTTCTATTCTCTCTGATAACTGTTTGATTTGGTCTTTTAAGTCCATAGTTTATTGATTTTTTTGGTTAATAATTTATTGATTTATAATATGTTTAAAGTTTTTAGCACAAATGTCCTAACGCTATGTAATACAAAACGTTTCCTACTGTTTTGAAAGATTACTGCGAGATATAAGCGCAGACCCCCTATTAGTGCATAGGTATTGCCTTACCTTAATCCAAATAAGTAAAGTCCGCGCGAAATGCACGATTCACTTATTGCTTGTTGGATTAATAAGAATGGCAATTTTATGCACCCAAACAATAGCAAACGCTATCTAAGATAGCGGCGCGAAAATAGCAAATTTTCATCTTTAAAAAAACGACCAAAAAATGACGTTGATATTGACGTTGATAATTCCACATTTATCTGCAAAATTAACGATTATCTTTAATAAAAACTCATTGTTCTTTCAGTGTTTTACAATAGAAAGGAGATTAATTTTATGCCAAAATTTGCCGCTTTTCACTTTCTTTTGCCATTTTTGTCAATTCTTGTATTTTTTTGCCGTTTTTTTTCGTATTTTATACTTTATTTTTCGTTCCAAATTGTCGCAAAATGTCATATTTTTATTTCTGAAAATATCTTTTAAAATCCTGTAAATGTTTAAGGTATGGTAGATACGCTTTGTTTGTATAGTGCGCACGTAAGCAAGTCAAACTATTGTCAACAAAAAGTCGTGCATCGTTTATTGTTGTCCATGCGTTTAATTTAATTGGAACGGTTGGGAGCGTTGCTGTGCTAAAAAATCTTTCAAGTTCTAAAACATCCTCTTCAAAATTTACTGTTTCTTTTTTGACGGGTAAAACTTCTTCAACAAGTTGTTTGGGTTGCCCTATTATTGGTTCTGTAATACTTTTATTTTCGGGTTGAGGTGTTTGTGTTGGTTGAGGGTCGGGCAATTTTATTTGACCTTTGCGTAGCATTGTTTCTAAATAATCTGCTAAGTCATAACCTTTTTTGCGTTCTTCTTCGGTTGCATTGTTCTCTATCAAAGAAGAAACATCTACTTTACAGATTTTTTTTAACTCTTTGGCTTTTTCACTCCATTTGTCAAATAAAGTTTTTCCTTCTTTGTCGGGAGTTTTTGCATCGGGATATAAAATTACGTTACGCCCTTGTAAACATCGGCACTTGTCAATATTAATTCCTCCACTTCCACCACTTGCAAGCCATATTGTATCGGGGAAACAAACACTCGCTAAAATGGCTGTTTTTTCGCTTTCCACAATTGCAATGGGTTTGGTAGTGTCTTTCAAAAGATGTTCGCCAAAAAAGCATTGAAATAGATTAAAAGAAGGTATTTCTATAAGTTTGTGTATCCACTGTACCGGTGGCATTATATTTTGATTTCTGTGTCCATCGTCTTTGAAAACAATAACCTTTCCGGCTCTAATTTTATATTTCATATCTACTTGCCAAAATACTGTCGCACCACCAGAATATTTTGATGTTCCTACAAAATAGCGTTCTATTGCTTTGGAGGCGATCGCCTCCCCAACAATGTCCACCAACCACATAGCAAAATTGTTTTGTTCGTAATGTTTCATAGATTGTTTCAATAGTTTGGCATCGTGGAAAGTGGGAAGAAGCGGAGGGGTTGGGTTCGGGATAGGTGCCAAAGTCGCTTTTTTCTCAGGAGAAATATTGTTGTCCTTAAAATACTGTCTTGGGGTGTAATGATGGGCGCAATTATCGACACGGTCACATTTTCCAACGGCTGAATTTAACGGCTCACCTGTTTCGTTATCAATGTATAAAACAAACCTCTTTTTTCCACACGCGGGACAAATATGCTTTCCTTTTTTTGCTAAACTATATTTGTGTTCTGTCATAAATAATTTGTTTTTAAAACTTTATATTTATTTCGCTTACTTGTCCCATATTGTCCCACTGTCCCATATTTATAAATGTGGGACACTTGGGACAAACCCATTTATTTTTTTAATATCCTTTCAACTGTACTTTTTGAGGTGTGCAATTCATCGGCAATTTCGCGGTAACTTTTTCCCTCTGTTTTTAATCTCTTTATGTTGGCTTCTAACTCTGCCTTGTCATTTTCGCTTTGTTGCTTTAAGTGGTTTAATTCCGTGTCAAAACCAATGTGTTTAAGGTGTAAAAATGAATTTTCCTTAACTTTTTCATAAATTGGCACGTGTTCACTATCATAAACAACGTCGCCTGACCGTACTTTCAATTGTTTGATATATCTTAAATTTTTATCTTTTGCACTTTTACCTATTGAAAAAACAGCATCGGCAAAATTTGCTTTATGCTTGCTCCCTTGTAAATCATTCAAACTTATGGGACGGCTTTCATCGGTTTTGCGGTTGTGCTCCAAAAGCAATAATGTTAAATTATATTCAAACTTCAAATCCTGCAATTTATCCATTAAAGGTTTGGCAGTTCTTGCATTATCCGTATCACTACTAACTAACTTTGTCATATTGTCAATAATAACAATTCTTGCACCAGTTGAAATTACCAATTCTTTAAGACTATCAATGAAATATGTATCGTAATCCACTCCATTTGGTACGCGAAAAGGTCGGATAAAGTCGGGGCGGATAAGGTTTTCTTTAAAAACATATTCGCTTTGATATTCTTCTGAATATCTGCCCTGAAACTGTTTGTCTGACAACTCCAAATCAATATATAAGACTTTATCGGTTTTACTGATTTCATTTGCCATTTGCACGGCGAAAATTGATTTTCCTAAGCCGGTATCTGCAAATAATATCGTGATTTCTTCTTCTAATAAAAGGTCATCATATAGTTTTCGTGGTATTGGTTGCGTTTTTGCATCATTTATACATTGGTTTGCTGTACGAACACGAAAAAGCCCAACCTGTGAGGGCGATTTGTTTAATAACTGTTTCTTTTCTGTATCAATAGCATCGAACGTTATGGCTGTGCCCTCATCGGGTTTTTGATTATCAAAAATAGAAAAATCGGGTTTTACATTAGTCATAATCATTTTTCCTTTCCTAAAATTTTGTTTATATCACTCATACGATAGCGGCGTTTACCACCAATCTCAATGGTTTTTAGATAGTTCGCCTTATTCCACCTCCACAAAGTTGCGGGGGAAACATTTAGAATTTTCGCCACCTGTGCAGGGCTTGGATAGGTTTCGGTGTTGGCATCGGTAATTTGTTGCTCTAACTCTTTGCGAGTTCTATTTATACAAAATTCCGTTGCTTCAATAAGTTCTCCCAACTTTACACTGATAGTTACTTCGGGACAGGTTCGTGCAAGTTCTGCAATGTTATTATAATTCATAATTGAAAAATTTAAGTTCCGCCTTTCCCCGAAAGGTGGCCACACTTTCGGTTGTTTTGACTGCTGCAATAATAATGCGTTTTTTGCGGGGGCAATGGGGGTACTGCGGGAAAAATAAAAAAAGAAAGACATTAATTTGATTAAAAATCAACGTCTTATAAAATATTGAAAGAGAATGTTTGGGTATGAGTGGGGGTAACTATTATTTATACATAGATTTTAGTTCATTGTGCTCGGAAAAGTCCGTTTTTGATTGGCATTCTTCAAGTGATTTTCCGAGTTTTTGCGCAGCTCTTTCGCCCCATTCTTTACCTAAAAATAGTAAGCGAGATAAAACACAAATATTATATCGTACTCTTTGCGCTTTCCCCTCTTTGTGTATTTCGGAAAAATCGGCAGTTCGTACCATTTCAATAAATCGGTGTTGTGAAATATCTTTGAAAATGTTTTTGTAATAACGTTCATCCAAACCGTTCCAAAAATTAAAATTTTCCAAAAGTTTGATTTCTTGTGCTTTGGAAAATTCAAGTTTGGTAGTAGTAGGCGCATAAATATTATTGCTTTCAGATGTTTGTTTTCCTGTGGTTTGTTCAACTTTAATATTCAAAAGTTCTATAATTCTGAAACAACGATAAATTTCATTAAAGGAACAATAAACAATATCATCATCAATACATTTTAAATCTATTTGTTTTTCAGCAAAATGGGCAGCAATAAATTCTGTAAAACTTTCCGTCTCAATGTTTGGATTTTCAAATTTACATTTTCTTATTGCTTCAATAAATTCTCTTATTATGCTGTTATTACAGTTATAGTATTTTTCAATATCATTTTTACATTTTGTTCTAAGTGCTTCTGTACGACTTTCTTTATCTTTGTAAAAATCTCCCTCGTTAAATGTTATATTGACTTCACTTATCACATCGTCTTGGTTGGCTATAATAATTGTTGCCAAATCATACCTGAATTTATTGTAATCACTTTTTTTCATTATTCTAACATTTTAACAAGTTCATTTTTCAAATCTTCGTCAATTTCACGATAACGCGCAAAGGCTCTACTTCCCTCTTTGTGCCCCGAAAGTGCGCCCACTAAGTTAGGGTCTTTCACTTGTTTGTAAAGATTGCCAACAAAGCAACGGCGGGCAAGGTGTGATGATGCTATTTCGTTCATGGGGCGGATTACACTTTCGCGTGTAAGAGGGTCAAGGGTAACAACTGGGCGGGTTATCCCTGCGACTGTAAATGCTGATTTGATTGCGTAGTTATATTTTTGTTCAGATATGTAGGGGAATAATGTTTTTCCCTCAAAATCGGCGTATTTCTCTAAAATTGCCTTTGATATAGTGTTCAGAGGCACGCGCACTGTTACAGGTCGCCCATCTTTCGTTTTTCGGGCAATATATTCTATGGCACCATTAATAACATTCTGTTTTGTGAATTTATAAAGGTCAGCAATACGGCAACCTATCAAACATTGAAAAATGAATATATCCCTTTGTACTTCCAAAGTGGGACGGTGCGAAAGGTCGGTATTATAAAGGCGGTTTCTTTCTTCAATGGTAATATAATAGGGTGTGCCATAAACACATTCTTCTACTGAATATTTTTTGAAAGGGTTGTTTTGGGTTTTCTCATTATCTACTGCCCATAAAAAGAAAGTTCTTAGCCTTTTCATTACGTCATTGATTGTATTTTGACCGCGTGGCTTCGGATTGTGAAACTGTGGACATTTCTCGTATATTTCGGGATATTCCACGCAAATTTCGTGTTCTCTCCGCAAAAACTTTGACAAATCTTGTAAGGTTTCAGAGGTAATATTATCCAACTGTAAAGTAAAATCCTGTTTTTCTTTTACAGATAGGCGAATATAAAGTTCATACCTCCGCATTGTCCTAACAACAACACGATAATTTTTTTTCCTAACTTCGGATTGATTGTATTTCTCTAAAAATTCATCACAAGCATCAAAGAATGATTGATTTTGTTCTGTTTCTTTTTTCGGGGCGTATTCGCCGCGTTGGTAAAATTTATCAATGCTATTCACTAACCAATCGGATACGATGTTTTTGTCCTTTGGGTCAAACAAATTGCCTATTGAATTGGTGAGGCTTTTTAATTTGTCGCTTTGTTCTGTAAGATACTGTTTTAATGCTTTTTTCTCATTATTCCAAACGCGAAAGTTAGGGATAACGATTTTGTCCTCTTTGGCTTCGAAATCCCAAATATTCCATTTCTTTCCATTCTCATCTACAAATACTGCGGGAATAAAAATTCCTGTTTTTGCGAATTGGTCTATTTTCCCGTGAGAAAATCTAATTAAGATTTCTTGTTTTTTCGTTGTATCTACTTTCGTAGATAGTCTCAAATAAATTGTTGCCATAAGTATATTGTTTAATGCGTGGCGAAAATATACTTATTTTTCATTTTTCCCGACTTTTTCCCGACTTTTTTGAAAATAAATGATATTTTATGAAAGTGTATGATGAGATGTTTACGCTTATAATTCGCTCTTTATCATATCATTTTGTATGATTTTTCGCAGTTTTTCAATAGATGCGAAAATGGCATTATTTCATAGATTAAATCCGGCCCGTGGTACAACTTAAAACTGCTCAAAAGGGCAGTTTTTTTATGATTTAAGAAAAGTAGAAACCTGTCTGTTTTTTGCACAAAAAAATTATTTTTGCACCCTAAAAAATTCACATGAAAGATTTATTAAAAAGAGGGCTCCCATTTTTTGTAGCCATCATTGTTTTTATTCTGTTTACACTTATCTATTGTTCTCCGGTATTTGAAGGAAAAATTGTTCAAGGTGGAGATATTTTAAGTTGGAAAGGAATGTATCAGGAAGCAAAATTGTATAATGAAAAAACAGGGAACAATACTTTTTGGACCGGTTCCATGTTTTCAGGAATGCCTAATTATCAAATTGGCGGCGGGAAAATTTTTTCTGATTCTCTCTTGGCTCCTATAAATAGAATTTCTTCTCTTGGATTTAAACATGTTTTGAGATTGTTGATTTGGTATTTGATTGGTTTTTTTATTTTATTAAGGTCTTTCAAGATAAATAAATGGCTATGTATCATAGGGGCTATGGCTATAACACTATCTTCCTATTTCTTTATCATTATTCAAGCTGGACATGTTACTAAAGCACAAACCATTGCCCTAATGGCGCCTGTTATTGCGGGCTTTTTTCTCATTTACAACAAAAAATATATTTGGGGACTCCTTTTTACAATTACGTATTGCGCCTTAGGAGTACTTCCGCACCCACAAATGTCTTACTATTTCTTTCTCTTAATAGGTTGTCTATTTTTTGCTGAGCTATTTATACATATTAAAGAAAAAAGAATAAAAGAGTTTTTAATTGCTACACTTCTTTTTGGAGCAGCTGTTGGAGTTGGTTTGGGAACCTGTTATACTAGAGTTTCTTTGAATCAGGAGTATGTTAATGAAACGATGCGTGGCGGGCATTCCGAATTGGTAAAAGAGGGAGACGATCAAAATAAAACAGACGGATTAGACTTAGATTATGCAACTAATTGGAGTTATGGAATTGATGAAACCATGACTCTTCTTATCCCAAATTTTATGGGAGCATCTTCTTATTATAATGTAGGTACAAACTCGAAAGTGTATGAAGAGTTGATAAAAAACTACGTTCCTAAGAAAAATTCAGCAGGCTTTTGTAATAATGTACCAACTTATTGGGGAAAACAACCCTTTACGGCTGGCCCAGTTTATATAGGAGCTATTATCTGCTTCCTGTTTGTATTAGGATTATGTATTGTGAAAGGTCCTTATAAATGGGCGCTTTTGGTAGCCACTCTCTTTTCAATTTTGCTTTCTTGGGGAAAAAACTTCATGCCTCTCACGGAATTCTTTTTTAACTATTTTCCGCTTTATAATAAGTTCAGAACTGTCTCTTCTATTTTGGTTGTAGCTGAAATTACCATGCCGTTATTGGGATTTCTTGCAATTAAAACAATTATGGACAAACAGATTACAAATAAACGGATTATTATAAGTATTTATATTTCAGCAGGAATAACTGCTGGATTATGCCTGTTTTATGCTCTGTTTGGAAGTATAATTTATGACTTTAAATCTCCGTTTGACGAAATTAATTTTTCTCAAATGCAGATTCCAGAATGGTTAGGAGATGCTATTATTGCTGAAAGAGAATCTATGTTCATTAATGATGCCCTTCGTTCTTGCGCATTTATTCTTTTGGGAGCAGGAACGCTGTGGTTATTTGTGGTTCACCCTCTCAAAGAGAAAATAAAAATACCTCTCTTTTTAGCTGCCTTAGGTGTACTGATTTTGGCAGATATGTGGACCGTAAGTCAACGTTTCTTTAATGATAACCATTTCGTTGATTCAAAAAAAGAAACTAATTATTTTAAAAAACAACCCTACGAAGAATATATATTAAGAGATTCCTCCCATTTTAGAGTATTGAATAGGACTACAGATACTTTTAATGAATCAAGAACATCCTATTATTTGAAATCTATTGGTGGATATCATGCTGCAAAATTGCGCAGGTATCAAGATTTAATTTCTGAACATATTTCTAAAAGAAATATGAAAGTTCTTAACATGCTAAATGCTAAATATTTCATAGTACCTGGGTACAATAATGAACCGATTGTGCAGCAAAACCCCGAAGCTATGGGAAATGCTTGGTATATTGACTCTATACTCGTTGTGAATACAACAAACGAAGAATGTGATGCCCTCAATGAAATTGACCCTAAAACAACCGCCGTTTTAGATGCTAAATTTGCCGATTTTGTGAAAGATTTTGTTCCCGTAAAAGATTCTGCTGCTCACGTGAAGTTTCTTTCTTATGCGCCGAATGCTCTTGAATACCAAACTTATTCTAACTATGACGGAATTGTTGTATTCTCCGAAATTTATTATCCTTATGGATGGAAAGCGTATATTGATGCTAATCCGATTGAGCATTTCCGTGTAAACTACATATTAAGAGCACTTAACGTCCCAGCCGGTGAGCATCATATCCGTTTTGAGTTTAAACCTGATGCCATTAAAAAGTATGAACCTATTTCTATTTTGTGTATTTTTATCTTGTATGGAATCATCATTGGTGGAATTGTGTATTATTTTGTGAGAAAAAAGAAAAAAGTGGAAATAAAGTAATTGCTGTCAATTGAATTGAACTCTTAATTGACAAATAAGTATTCCGGATTTTTCGAAATGAAAGTACCGTGAATCTGAAAATAATATATCAATAACCCCTAATTACTCCTCATAATTCCAATCAGAATCATTTAAAAATTCCTGTAATTCACTTTTACTGAAACCTACATAAAAGTAAACGCTATAATCTGTGTACTCAATCACAAAACTAAATCCATTATCTTGAAACAAATAATATTTTCCTTTTTTGCTCTCCATTTGTAGTTTTTGATTTTGCTCGATTTCTGTTTTTATTGCATTTGCAACAGCACCCGCTTTTCTGTAAGCTTTTCCGGAAAGGTCAAATTCATATTTTATTGCAAAGGGTTTTGCATCAAAATCATATTCTTTTTTTGTACCTGATTGATACGAATATCCCCAATAATAATCATAAGTAGCCACTTCTTTATAAATAGCTTCATCGAAATGAAAAGAAACTTTATAAAGAGAAATATCTTTTGTAATATCTGTTCTAGGATAACACGATACAGTATATTTATCTACTGCATTCAAATCATCTCCATAATTAGAGTTATTTGACAAATCATTTAAGGTGGAAGATTCATTAAAACCATCGAAAAGAGACCCTGTATTTTTTTTGAAAAAAATGTTTATAAATGAGGTAGCATCGTAATAATCGCTTTTAACGTTGGTAAATAAATTCGTAGCAATTGACCATAAAAATTTATGATATAATTTAACACTTTCAAATTGTGGGTTGATAACATATTTTCCTTTTTTATCAATAAATCCCCATTTATCAGCACTTTCCACAGGAGCAATATCTCCATAAAAAAACCAAACATCATCAAATTGCGGATTAATCTCATATTTTCCTTGTTTGTTAAGGTAGCCTGAAGTTTTACCCTGTTTCACTGGAGATAGTCCATTTAAGAAAAACAAAACATCATCAAATTGCGGATTTATTTCAAATTCTCCTTTTGTGTTTATAAATCCATATTTATCTCCTTGTTCAACTCTTGCCAATCCCTCGCTGAATGAAAAGACGTCACTATATTGCGGATTGATAACATAAGCACCCTTAGTGTCAATAAATCCCCATTTTTTGCCATCATAAAAAGCCGCTTTTCCTTCTTTGAAATTAAGGACTCTCTCAAATTGTGGATTAATTAATAATTTTCCATCCTTACCAATAAATCCCCATTTTTTATTTTGTTTCACTGCAGCAAATCCTTCAAAGAAAGGAATTGCTTCTTCAAATTGAGGATTAATTGCCACGTTTCCATTTTTGTCAACGAATCCATATTTATCATCTGAATTAATAAATAATGCTAATCCTTCGCTGAAAGCAAAAACCCTTTCGGCTTCTTTTAAAACAAATTTAACATTACCTTTTTTATCAATACAGGTAGGAGGACCGCCATCTGAAACAACAAAAGCAAATCCTTCACAAAAAGCAGTACCATATTTGTAGATTGCTGCTATTTCAAACTTCCCGCTTTTGTTGATGTACCCTGTTTTTCCTTCTGAATTTTCAACCCTTGCTAAGCCATCATAGAAAAAATCAGCATCTTCAAATTGGGGATTAACAACAAAGAGGCCCTTAGGGTTAATATACCCCCATTTGTCAGCTTGTTGAACCGGAATTAACGCAAAATCTTGTTGATTTGAACAAGAAAATAATAAACTTACCATTATAGTAAGCAAACAAAAAATAAAGTTTTTCATAATTATTTTTAAGGATAAAATTGTACCTCCACTTTAAGGCTATCGGCTTCTCCTATTCTATATTCCAAACAATCATATCTATTAAAATACTTCATTTAGAATAAAGTGCAAAAATATAATATTTTTTCATTTTTTATTTATTTATATTTTTTTTCCAAAACGATGGTACAATAATTATTATAGAATATCGTTTTTTTCAGGCATTACAAAAAAAATATTTTATGAATACACAAATTGATATTCGAGAATTAAATGAACGCATTCAGCGTGAAAGTTCTTTCGTTGATCTAATCACTTTGGAGATGAACAAGGTGATTATTGGCCAAAAAAACATGGTTGAGCGGTTGCTCATTGGCTTGTTGGCAAATGGACATATTTTGTTAGAAGGTGTACCCGGTTTAGCAAAAACACTCGCTATCAAATCGCTTGCCAACACTATTGATGCCAAATTCAGTCGTATCCAATTTACTCCTGACCTACTTCCCGCTGACCTGCTGGGTACAATGATTTATAGTCAAAAAAGGGAAGAGTTTTTGGTGAAGAAAGGACCTATTTTTGCCAATTTTATATTAGCTGATGAGATTAACCGTGCGCCGGCAAAAGTTCAAAGCGCGTTGTTAGAAGCAATGCAAGAACGTCAAGTAACCATAGGTGAGCAAACGTACAAATTGGATGAACCTTTTTTGGTAATGGCAACTCAAAACCCTATCGAACAAGAAGGTACCTATCCCTTACCCGAAGCTCAAGTAGACAGATTTTTAATGAAAGTAGTAATCCAATATCCAAGTAAGGAAGAAGAAAAACAGATTCTTCGCCAACAAATAGATGAAAATATTCCTACTACTAACACTGTGTTAAAACCTCAAGATATTGTTACTGCAAGAAAAGTAGTGAAAGATGTATATGTGGACGAGAAAATAGAAAACTATATCACTGATATTGTGTTTGCTACACGTTTTCCTGGAGAATTTAAGTTAGATCAATTCAAAACCATGATTAATTATGGCGCATCCCCACGTGCTACTATTAACCTTGCATTAACCGCACAAGCTTTCGCATTTATTAAACGACGAGGTTATGTTATCCCGGAAGATATCAGAGCTATTGCTCATGATGTACTCCGTCACCGTATAGGACTAACCTATGAAGCAGAAGCAGAAAATATTACCTCAACAGATATTATTAATGAAATACTTAATACAGTGGAAGTGCCTTAATGAGTGGATGGGGATGTATAAGTTTATACGTTAAATCTATACCCCCATAGATTCATACATTCATATACAAAATTATGGATTCAACCGAACTATTAAAAAAAGTCAGAAAAATAGAAATCAGAACGCGTGCATTGTCTCATCAAATCTTTTCTGGGCAATATCACAGTGCGTTTAAAGGTCGTGGAATGGCGTTTAGTGAAGTACGTGAGTATCAATATGGAGATGATATTAGAAATATTGATTGGAATGTTACTGCACGTTTTAACCATCCTTATATCAAAATATTTGAAGAAGAGCGCGAACTTACAGTAATGTTACTCATTGATGTGAGTGGTTCAACGCAATTCGGCACAAAACAACGATTCAAATCGGATTTAATAATAGAAATTTCTGCTGTTTTATCTTTTTCAGCCATCAATAATAATGATAAGGTGGGTGTGATTTTCTTTAGCAATCAAGTAGAAAAATTTATACCGCCTAAAAAGGGCCGTTCTCATATTTTAAGAATTATCAGAGAATTAGTAGATTATAAATCGCAGCAAGTACAAACCAACATGTCTGAAGCATTACGTTATTTAACTAATGCTATTAAGAAAAAATGTACGGCGTTTATTCTTTCCGATTTTGTAAATTGCGATTGTGAACAAGCATTGAGAATTGCAGCAAACAAACACGATGTAGTTGCCTTACAGATAACTGATAGAGGCGACACTCTACTTCCTTGTTTGGGATTAGTGAAAATTCATGACCCCGAAACAGGAAAAAATTATCTTGCCGATACATCAAATTTCAGAGTTCAAAAAGAATATGCGCGTTGGTGGCACGAGCAACATAAGAAAAATATTGAGAATTTTAAGAAGTCCGGAGTAGATCTGGCACAACTTTATACAGATCAAGATTACGTACAAGCCCTTACAGAATTGTTTCATCGCAGAAGGGCTTAAAAATTTCAATTTTACACTTTTATTCTAATTGTTGTTGGGTGATTATTATAATAAAATTGAAATCTAGTTAAAGATTCGATTTAAATATCATGAAACAAAGATGTTGCTTTTCTATACATCTCTTGCATGATATCTGAATTGTCGCCGGGTGCAAACCTTGCAAATTCACATTGTTGCAATGTTTCAACAAACCGAACAATGGTTTGTTCGGCTATCCCTAATTGCATGAGTTTAGTAGTAACGTTTTCCATGGAGAGTTGTGAAATAGGAATATGATACTTATCACTTAAATATCCCCATAAAGCACGAGATATTTCAATATAAAACATCTCTTTATTATTTTCTTCAAAAAGTTTTTTAGCTGTTTTCAAAGTTTTTCGTGCAACTTTGTTTGCCTTTTTATGTTTCATTAACGCTATATTACTTCTTATTTCAATCTGTTTTCTCCAAATAATAATGAAAATAAATAAAAGTAATATTGGTAATATTAATGCAGTATAATAATGAAGCGATCCAAAAATAGCATCTCTTTTGGGCTTTAAGTTGAAATTGGAGGTGCGAATAAAACGAATATCATTACCTAATACTTTAATATCTTTTTGTAATGACGTTGTTGAAACGGATAATTGACCTGAGCCTTTCTCAATTTCTAATTTATATTCTTGTGTTGAAAGAGTTTTATATGAATTTGTTTGATTATCGAAAAATGAAAAGAGAGCTTGAGGAATAGTAAAAGTGCCTTCATTCCGAGGAATGATAACATATTCAAAATTTCGTGAACCTGTAATAGTATTACCTTTTGTATTAATATTATCAGATACTCTAGGCTCTGTTACGTCAAAATCTGTCGGAAACTCAATATTTAAAGCATCAATATGTTGAAGATTTCCAGAACCACTAATTGTAATCGTTAGGTTGGTAGCGTCATTTGCTTTGAGTTGTGATCTGCTTAGCGATGAGGTTAAAGTAAAATTTCCTACCAAATTGCTAAAGTCATTGGGTCTATTGTTTTGAGGTAGTGGTTTTACATTAAGCTTAATAGCATTAGACTTAATATCAAGGTTGTAATTTTGGGAATTTTGCCTGCCACCAAAAAACCTATCATAAAAAGGGTCACCGGTACTTTGTTGGGTTATAACATTAGCAGTAAAATCCAATTCCATAGGAGTTATTGTAACCTCTCCTGTTTTTTGAGGAAAGACCGCAGTTTTTCTAATTTCATGAACAACATACTTTTTCCCATTATAGGTCTCTTGTTTTGCAACATTTTCTGTATTTTGGTCTCCCAAAGTGTATGACCATAATCCACTCTGTGTGGGCATAGTAGCGCTATTTACCCTATACCCGCCATTCACGCTCAGACCAATATATAATTTATGTGTTATTATAACTTGTTCTCCTTGGTAAGGATTTGTTTTAGAGGCAGAAGCAAGGACAAACACATCATTTTTATCAAAAGTTTGGGCAACTTGCTGGTTTCGAGTTCCTTGCTGCTGTTGTTGTGTTGTTTGAGGTGTTCCAGCCTGTTGAGAAGCAAGAACTTTAATTTGAACACTATTAGACTTTACTTGATTACCATCTACTACAAATGTAGCAGCCGGAATATTGAAAGTTCCCTCTTTTTGCGCCCGAAGTGTATATGAATAAGAAAACGAATTGCTTTGTGTTGTCTGTCCATTTATTATAGTCATTGAAGTAGAAGAGCTTTGGTTTGGACCACTCAACATCTCAAACCCCGGAAATTGCATTTGGGTTACCTGTTGTGCACGCTGATTGAGAGTAAAAGTAATAGTAAGTGTCTGTCCCGCTGCAACTTGTGGTGGAGCGCTCGCAGTACATGTTATTTGAGAATAAAGAAATTGAATATTTCCGATGAAAAACAATAAAAAACTAATTATAAGAATTTTACGAACATCATTCATTATTAAATTTTTTAAAACAACTAACGAAACAAAAGTAAAATTATTACTTAATTTTTTTTTCAATGAAAAATAGTATAATTTTGCGACGTTTAACCAGTAAGGCATTATGGAAGAATAATTATCATATTGGATTACTAAAAAAAAAGACCCATCAAGAGTACAAATATTCTTGTTTATAAAGATGCTATAACCTTATTAATATTATGAACGAAATTATTGCAAACGAAGTAAATTTTATTCCTCTTTTTTCTTTGGAAGATGAAGAAAAACTTAATAAAGAATTGGTAAGTGAACTGATTCCCATTCTTCCTTTAATGAATACTGTTCTTTTTCCCGGAATGGTAATTCCAATCACTGTTGGCAGAAGTAAATCCATAAAACTAACACAGGAACATTCTCGGAGTAACCAACCTATCGGTGTTATTACTCATAAAGATAATGAGTTGGAAGAGCCGACCAAAGCAGATTTATATACTGTAGGAACATTAGCCCGTATTATCAAGTTTTTGTCTATGCCGGATGGCAGCGTTACGATTATAGTACAAGGTCTCAAGCGTTTTGAGCTGCTGGATATTGTAGAAACAGAACCTTACTACAAAGCTCGCGTTTGTGAATATATTACGAATGAATATACCCCCGAACTGAAAGGTAATTCCGATTTCGAAGCACTCATAGGCTCTATTAGAGATACTGCAATTTCAATGATACGGTTGTCGCCCAATCTCCCAAGAGAAGCCACTTACATGCTTCAAAACATCGAAAGTCCATCTTTTTTAATGAGTTTCATTGCATCTAATTTGTCGGTATCTGTGGAAGAACGACAATCAATTTTGGAAATTCGCGATATTGAAGAGCGAGGAAAAGTAGTGTTAAAACTCTTGAATAAGGATCTACAAATGTCGGAGTTGAAGAATCAAATCCAAAACAAATCACGTCAAGAGATGGACAAGCAATCACGTGAATATATGCTACATCAGCAAATGAAAGCAATCCAGCAAGAACTAGGTGGTTCGCCTGCTGAAAAGGATACAAAGCAGTTGGAAGAAAGAGCAAAAGAAAAAAAATGGAACTAAGAAACAAAATTACTTTTTGAACGAGAACTAAAGAAACTACAACGTACTAATCCTATGTCGCCCGATTACTCTATTCAACTCAATTATTTAGAACTGATGATGGATTTACCTTGGAACGAATTTGGCGAAGATAACTTTGATTTAGCCAGGGCTGCTGAGGTATTAGACAGAGATCATTTTGGTTTGGAGAAAGTGAAAGAGCGGATAATTGAATATTTGGCTGTGTTGAAGTTAAAAGGGGATATGAAATCTCCTATTTTGTGTTTGGCAGGACCTCCCGGGGTGGGCAAAACATCGTTAGGAAAATCAATAGCAGAAGCAATTAACAGAAAATATATCCGCATCTCTTTAGGAGGTTTGCGCGATGAATCTGAGATTCGCGGACACAGAAAAACTTACATTGGCGCTATGCCGGGACGGATTATACAAAGCATGCGTAAAGCAAGACAGGCAAATCCGGTGTTTGTGTTAGATGAAATTGACAAAGTACTTGGAATGAATGTGCAGGGCGACCCCTCCGCTGCACTCTTGGAAGTTCTCGATCCGGAACAAAATTCGACGTTTTACGATAACTATTTAGAAACTACCTTCGACTTGTCAAAAGTACTCTTTATTGCAACGGCAAACAATTTGGGAAATATCCATCCTGCGCTGTTAGACAGAATGGAAGTGATAGACATAGCAGGATATTTAATTGAAGAAAAGTTGAATATTGCCAAAAAACATTTAATTCCACGCCAACTGAAAGAGCACGGCATGGAAGAAAACGGGCTGCAATTTTCCGATGAAATATTAGAGCGCATCATCTCCGATTATACGCGAGAATCGGGTGTGCGAAATTTAGAGAAGTTGGTTGCCAAAATGATTCGGAAACGCGCCTCTCAATATGTGCGGGATGGAAAATTAGAAAAGGAAATCAAAATTTCCGATTTGTCAAAAACGTACGGCGCGCCCATCTTTCAAAAAGAGCGCTCGTTAGATAACAGCGTGCCGGGCGTGGCTATCGGCTTGGCGTGGACTGCCACGGGCGGCGAAATACTCTTTGTTGAATCGGTAATCAATCCTGGTAAAAACGGTTTGACAATGACCGGTAATTTAGGCGATGTGATGAAAGAATCGGCCACAATTGCCTTTGAGTATCTGAAAACTTATGCCAAAGAGTTCGGGATTGATGATACAATTTTTGAAAATACCCACATCCATTTGCATGTGCCGGAAGGGGCAACACCAAAAGATGGTCCCTCTGCAGGAATTACTATATTAACTTCAATGATTTCAGCGTTTACGAAGAAAACGGTGCGCCCGAAAATCGCCATGACGGGAGAGATTACTCTGCGAGGAAAGTTATTGCCCGTGGGCGGCATCAAAGAGAAGATATTAGCCGCCAAACGCTCCGGCATCTTCGACATCCTGTTATCTTCCGAAAACAAAAAAGATGTGGAAGATATTAAAGAACATTTTATTGAAGGAATGACGTTTCACTATTTCAGCGAGATGAAAGAAACAATGGGGTTTACAGAAGTGGTTTAAGTAATTGATTCATGAGAGGATTTGAGCGCGCTTCTCCTATTTTTTTATTATGTAATAATTATCATCTTTTTTTTTACCCCACCAATGAACCTTTTGCCCCTTAATTATAATTTTAGCTATTTTTGAGTTAGGCATATATTAATAATTATTATTTAGCAGACTATTCATACTTAATTCGCAAAAATTTATATTTATGGAACCTAAAAGAATTTTCGACATCTTGTCTCATTATCAAAGCAGATATCCCAATCAAGAAGTAGCCTTAGCAGGAAAAATTGGAAAACAATGGAAAAAATATTCTATTGCTGAATATGTTGAGTTTACAAACAATCTATCTTTTGGCATGATAAAATTGGGTATTAACCCCGGTGATAAAGTAGGTGTTATCTCAACAAACAGACCCGAATGGAATATGCTGGATATGGCTATTATGCAAATAGGGGCAATAACTGTGCCTATTTACCCTACTTTAGCAGGCCATGAATATAAATACATATTAAATCATGCAGAAATAAAGTTGGTCTTTTTAGAAGGGGCAGAACTAATGGAAAAAATATCTTTAATAGTCTCAGATATTGTTGAATTAAAACATATTTACACTTTTGTTGATAGAAAAAAATACCCTTATTTTCAACAACTTGTAGATTTTGGCAAGGAAAATCCTAACATAGATGAATTAGAAAAACGAAAAACTGAAGTAAATTCTTCAGAATGCTCAACAATTATTTATACTTCCGGGACAACAGGTGTGCCCAAGGGAGTAATGTTATCACACGACAATCTAATGGGACAGGTTTTAAATTTACGTCAAATTCCTGAGCCATGGTCCAATATTGCATTTAGCTTTTTACCTTTGTGCCATGCTTATGAGCGGATGTTGGTACTTCTCTACCAATATCTCGGAATGTCGGTGTATTATGCTCAAAATTTGGGTACAATTGCCGAAAACATTAAAGAGGTTAAACCCACAATGATGTCAACTGTGCCAAGAATGTTGGAAAAAATTTATGACAAAATATATGTTTCAAGCAATAGTATGCCCTGGCTAACAAAAACTATTTTCCGTTGGGCGGTGCGCCTTGCTTGCGAATACAAAATTCAGTCTCATGACCGTACCTGGTGGTATAATCAAAAACACCGAATCGCAGATAAGTTGGTTTACAGTAAGATTCGCAATAATATTGGCGGCAATTTCGATATTGTGGTTTCGGGAGCTGCAAGCATTCAACCTCGGCTGGCGTCATTTTTTTCTGCTATAGGGATGCCTGTTTTTGAAGGATACGGGTTAACGGAAACATCACCTGTTGTTGCTGTAAGTTGCAGAGAAATTAATGGAAGAGAAGCAGGAACAGTGGGATTCCCGCTGCCAGGCGTTGAAGTAAAAATTGCTGAAAATAGCGAAGTTTGCTGCCGCGGACACAATGTGATGATGGGATATTATAAAGATGAAACTCTAACCAAAACTGTAATAGATGAAGAAGGTTGGTTTCATTCGGGTGATCTAGGTAAAATTAACGAAAAAGGACAACTAATTTTAACCGGAAGAATGAAAAATTTGTTCAAAACATCTTTAGGAAAATATATTAACCCTCAATTGGTAGAAGAGAAATTTTCAGAATCACCTTTTATTGAAAATATTGTAGTGATGGGCGAAGGACAAAAATTCGCTATTGCGCTCGTTTCTCCCGATTTTAATTTTCTACAAGGATGGTGCTTACGTCACAATATTGAGTATAAAAACCCTCAACAAATTGTGAATGTCCCAGAAATTATTAAGCGTTATAATCGAGAAATGGTGAAATACAACTCCCATTTTGGAGATACAGAACAAATTAAAAAATTTAAACTTATTCCTGATGAGTGGTCACAATTTACTGAAATCCTTACTCCCACACTTAAAGTGAAACGAAATTTAGTTCAGGAAAGATATAAAGATGTTATTGAAAAGTTGTTTCAATAAAAAAAGATGATTAAGATTCATCTTCTGGGAAAAAAAAGTCGTCTTTGGTAGGATAATCTGGCCATAAATCTTCAATATTATCATACACCTCACCCTCATCTTCAATCTCTTTTAAGTTTTCAATAACAGCCATGGGAGTTCCTGAACGCAGTGCATAATCAATCAATTCTTCTTTGGTTGCCGGCCAGGGGGCATCTTCTAATTTTGAGGCTAATTCTAACGTCCAATACATAAAAAAA
Organism: Bacteroidales bacterium; assembly: GCA_031286285.1. GTDB lineage: Bacteria > Bacteroidota > Bacteroidia > Bacteroidales > WCHB1-69 > WRNX01. The sequence goes on from JAITUN010000245.1 coordinate 27,580, forward strand.
CTATTTTAAAATTCTTTTTTAATGGGGCGCAAAAATATACTTTTACAAATAGGATAATATAGCTTATACAAATTTTTATTTATCTCATTTTTAAATACTTCTCTGGAATATATTTTTTTTTATGTAGAAATCGTGCTAAAATAAAGAAGTAATCCGAAAGTCTATTGGTTATCTGAAGCAGAAGTAAAAAATAATTGTTTTGTGTACAAAAGTGTGATATTTTTCTCTCTAATTTCCTACAAACTGTACGACAAATATGAGCCTGAGCTATAGCAAGTGAACCCTGTGGCAGTAAAAAACTTTGTATGGGATTTAAGTCATTATTCATTATATCTATTTCTTTTTCAATAGTTTTTAGAAATGGTTCCCACAAAATTTCATTCCAATATTGTTCATATTTTTCTTTTGGAGTTGCTAAAATTGCACCCATGATAAATAATTTTTCCTGAATTTCTGAAAGAAACGGATTTGTTTCTATAGCCATCAACATTCCAATGTGTGCATTCAATTCATCGCATGTGCCATAAACATCAAGAATGGGTTCAGATTTACTTATTCTATCTCCGCCCAACAAAGAAGTGGTGCCGTCATCTCCGGTTTTGGTATAAATTTTGTTCATACAGGGCAAGTTATTAATAATAAAAATAAACGGAAATATACCCTATGTTATTGTAACTCCCTACTTCCATTCATAATACTTTTACTTTTAGACATTACAATTTCTGGGGTTGTTTCAACTTGCTTATACATTTCAAACCATAAGAAAGCGAAAAGATCTATTTATAAATCCTCCTAATCTATTTGTAGTTGCTATTTTTTCTATATTTGCCGACTAATTTTTTACCCTGTAAATGACTTGTTTTTTCCGTAAGTTACTTTTCTTTATTATTCTGTTAAGAGTTTGTGGATTATTTTGTTACAGTCAAGTACAACTACCTGCTGAAGATGAAAACATAGATCAGATACTAAATTTTTCTGCGCCAAAAACTTATGAAGTGGGGGGAATAACTTATTCAGGAGTTGTCAATTTCGACACACGACTTCTCTTTTTTAAAGTAGGTGACTTTATTGAAATACCCGGAGAACAAATTTCAAAGTCTATTAAAAATATTTGGAAATCAGGACTATATGAAGATATTGATATTACTCTTTCTAAAGTAGTAGATGATGTAGCTTTTATTAATGTGCATGTAACTGAACGAAATCGTTTGGTTGCTTTTGGATTTAGAGGAATAAAAAAGAATCAGGAAACCGACCTTAGAGACAAAATTAAATTAGCCCAAGGAAATATTGTTAACGAAAATATGATACAAACTTGTATCAATGTAATAAAAAAATACTATATCGAAAAAGGATTCTATAATTGTGAAGTAAAAACAGATATTAATCCTGACCAAAAAGTCAGCAACGGAGTAAGTATAATTTTTAACATTAATAAAGGAAAGAAAGTTAAAATTGATCGTATTTATATAACAGGCATCAGTGTCCCTCAAGGAAAATTAACGAAGGTAATGAAAGGAACAAAAGAAAGAACACGTTTTGAAATCATTTCTAAAGCAGATACTGTTTTCTTGTTTATGATTAAGAATTTAGATTATTATAAGTCAAAAGATTTATTGGAACATTTGGATGACTATTTTTCCGAGCGCGTAAAATTTAGAATTGCAAAATCATCAAAATTTATACGAGATTCCTACGAGGGTGATAAAGTAAGTATAATCAATAAATTAAATGACTTTGGTTATCGAGACGCCTTTTTACAATTTGATACTGTAGTATTTGAAGATAGTTATGCAAATATTTTCATAGATGTTCACCAAGGTAATAAATATTTCTTTAGGAATATTGATTTTGTGGGAAATACAAAATATTCGACCCACATATTAAAAGAGATTCTTAATATTGAGAAAGGAGATGTATATAACCAATCTTTATTGAATGAAAGATTGTTACAAGATAAAAACGGTAATGATTTAGCTTCATTGTATATGAATGACGGCTACTTATTTTTCAATGCCATCCCTGTAGAAATAAGAATAGATAAAGATTCAATTGATTTGGAAATTCGTATTAGAGAGGGTAAACAAGCCACATACAATAATATAACAGTATCGGGTAATAATAAAACTAGTGATAGGGTAATTATACGAGAAGTAGCTACAATTCCTGGGCAAATGTTTAATAGACAAGACTTAATTCGTTCTCAGCAAATGTTGCTTTCTATGCAATATTTTAATCAAGAATCTATTAATGTGATACCTAAACCGAACGAGACAGATGGAACAGTAGATTTAGAATATGTTGTAGAGGAAGCGTCTTCAGACCAATTGGAGCTATCGCTGGGATATGGAGCAACGGGTTTGGTATTGAGTGCGGGAGTTTCATTTAATAACTTTTCATTCAAAAAATTCTTTAAAAAAGAAGCATGGAACCCTATTCCATCCGGAGATGGACAGAAACTAGCATTCAGAGCTTCTACCAATGCTATTTGGTATCAATATTATTCAGTATCGTTTACTGAACCTTGGGTGGGGGGTACAAAACCAAACTCTTTATCTGCTGCTTTAAGCTATCAAATACAAACCAATGGTTATAAAAAATCAGATAACAGATACGCTTTTATTAAAATATTGGGTTTTTCTATAAGTTACGGACAAAAACTTCAATGGCCGGATGACTATTTCCAAATGTCTCATACACTTTTATATCAACGTTATAATGTTAGTAATTACGGTTCTGTTTTCGTTTTCGCTAATGGGTTTTCTAACAATATAAGCTATATTTTAACTATAGGACGAAATTCTGTTGATGCACCTATATATCCTCGTCAAGGATCAGAAATAATGTTTTCAGTACAACTTACTCCACCTTATTCGCTCTTTTCAAAGACAGATTATGCTAATGCTCCTCCACAAGTTAAATATCGTTGGTTAGAGATGCATAAATGGAAATTTAATATTTCATGGTTCACACGTATTGTGGAAAATTTTGTTGTTAACTTACGCTTAAAATCTGGATTTATGGGTTGTTATAACAAAAAAATCGGCATCTCTCCTTTCGAACGTTTCTATTTGGGGGGTGACGGATTGTCAAATTATGCTTTAGATGGAAGAGAAGTAATTGGTATGAGGGGGTATGATGATTCTTCATTAACACCTTTTAATTTTGGAGAACCTATAGGGGGTGCAATCTATAATAAGTTCACAGCCGAATTAAGATACCCTATCACACTAAACCCAAGCGCTACTATTTATCTGTTAGGGTTTGTAGAGGCAGGAAACTGTTGGTTGGATAAACGTCAATTCTCATCATTTAAACTCTATAAATCAGCCGGAGTGGGTGTTAGAGTATTCCTGCCCATGTTCGGATTGCTTGGGTTTGATTGGGGATACGGATTTGATGAGATTCCCGGAAGAATTGGGGCGCATAAAGGACACTTTCATATCTCTATTAACTCTTCTATTGATTAATAGTTAATAATAATCATTTAAAAAACACGTTACATTCAAAAATTATTTTATGAAAAAATTCCTCTTTTTATTAACCTTGGTTTTTATTTTGTCGTTTACGGCATTCTCTCAAAAATATGGATATATAGACTCTGAATATATTTTAGGAAATATTCCGGAATATAAAGAAGCTCAAAAAGAGTTGGATAGAATTGCTGCAAACTGGCAAAAAGATATTGAAAAAAAATTCTCTTCTATTGATTCTATGTATAAAAAATATCAGGTAGAAGCTATTACATTACCTGAAAATCTTAAACAAAAAAGGGAAGAAGCCATAATAAAAGCAGAACAAGAAGCAAAAGAGCTACAAAAAAAACGATTCGGAAAAGATGGAGACTTGTTTAAGAAAAGAGAAGAGTTGGTTAAACCCATCCAAGATAGAGTTTTTAATGCTATAGAATCATTCGCAAAAGATAGAGGTTATGCTTTTGTTTTTGACGTAGCAGGCTCTATGACAATAGTTTACGCTGACTCTAAATTTGATTTAAATGAACAAGTGATGCAACGGCTTGGGATCTCGGTAAAAGAATAGTTTTTAAATATTATATACACAAATAGTTAAGACTGTACCTGTTGCGTATACCATTTATCTATATATTTTTAATAAAACTAATGTCTAAAGCTATTTCTTTTCTGTTTTCTGCTTTCTGCTTTCTGATTATTCTATACATTAGCATAGAGGGATGTTTTGCGCAAGCAAAGAAAGCACCCAAAGATTCTCCTCATTTTGTATATCAATCCTCACTTTCATTAGCTTATGGAATTGGAAAGAATTATAATGGAACAAGTACTCTTCCTAACGGCAATCTCTCTTTTGAAATTCAACAAATAATAGCTTATCAATTTAACAATTACTTCTTTACAGGGGTTGGTACTGGGCTTGATTTTTGGTTTTGTGAAAAAAAAACATCCACTTTTATTCCGATCTATGCTAATGCTACTGCCAAATTTATGGATAAGAAAACGGCGCCTTTTCTCTTTGTTAATTTAGGGTATGCTTTCAAATGGCAAGTAGAGAAAAAAATAGAAGAAAATATTTTTTATGGAACCAAAGCCGGGATCTTTTTCCAAACCGGTCTTGGATTGAATTTGAAATTTTCTGAGAAATTGTCTCTTCTTTTTTCAGCCTACTATAAAATGCAGCAATCTGCAATTCAATTCAGAGAAAGTCCGCTTTTATTAGCGGAAACAAAAAACCAGCTTTTTCATTTTATAGGAATAAAAATTGGGGTTTTATATTAGTTTTTAGTTGTTAAAAACATGGGCAATCTTACCACTTTACTTTTACAGGATGTACGTTTTCAGGAAGCGCTAAATGCGTGTATGAATTGCGGAGTTTGCACTGCCATTTGTCCTTCTGCCGAATTTTATAATTATGACCCTCGGAAAATTTGCGATATTGTACAACGCGAAGAGGACTCTGAAATTGAAAAGTTATTACGTTCAGAAACAATTTGGTATTGTGGCGAATGTATGTCTTGTGCCACACGGTGTCCAAGAGGTAATACGCCCGGTTTGGTCATTATTGCTTTGCGGAAAATTGCACAACAACTTGGCTATTTCGTTAATAGTGAGAAAGGACGACAACAATACTTCATTAAGAAAGTGATAGGGGGTTCTATTTTAGATAGCGGATATTGTGTACACCCCGATATTGTTGTTCCTGAATTGCACCCCGAACAAGGTCCAATTTGGAAATGGTATCGTGATAATATTAAAGAGATTGCCCCTAAGGTTGGCGCTAACTATCATGGCGAAGGTGCCGGTGCATTGAAAAGATTAGATGAAAAAAGTCTGCAAGAGATTAAAGAAATTTTTGAGGCTACAGGCGCACTCGATTTTCACAATAACATTGATTGGTTTTCAACTGAAAAAAGAGGCGCTACTTCAGAAGAAGATTATTTAAACGAAATTTATACTTCTAATAATAAAACACATAATCGTAGAGAATTATGAAGAAACATTTTTGGAACGAATATCAAAAAGAGATCGCAGATGATCATTATTTCTATGGCAGAAGTTGTATCCGACAAACTTTTTTTCCGGGTTCAGAAACTACTTTCTTGAAAATAATGCGAGATGAATTAGAAAAAGATATTCATGACAATGAAAATACACACTCATGTACCGGCATTGGATACCACAGTGATATTGTTCCTTTGGAAACGACTATGGCTGTGATTGCAAGAATGTTTGCATTAATGACCGAGCAGGGATATGAAAACTTTGCCACTTCTTGTATTACCTCTTTTGGACTTTATAATGAGATTATTGAAACATGGAAACACCATCCCGAATTATTGGATAGAACTCGAGAAACACTGAAAAAAGCTACAGGGAGAGAGTTTCAAATTCCTAAAAATGTTACACACCCTTCCGATATTATCTATAAATTTAGATTAGCGTTGAAAGAAAAGATGAAGTATCAGTTGATCAATCGTTTTACCGGAAAGCCATTACGTGTAGTGGAACACATTGGTTGTCATTATGCAAAAATGTTCCCTGAAACCGGAGTGGGAAAAGCTGAATTTCCTTATGTGTTAGCTGGAATGATTGAAGCATGGGGCGGTGAAGTAGTAGATTATCCTGAACGACGGCATTGTTGTGGATTCGGATTTAGACAATATTTGGTACAAGCAAATCGAGGTTTTTCTATTGCGAATACTAAGAAAAAATTTGAATCAATGGAACCGTACGAACCTGATTTTATTGTGTGTAACTGCCCCGGATGTCCTATGTTTTTAGATAGATGGCAATATACAATAGCTGAATTGGAAAACAAAACTTACGATAAGGAAGGCTATGGAATCCCTGTGCTAACTTACGAAGAGATGACCGGAATGTTGTTGGGATACAATCCATGGGAGATGGGATTACAACTACATCAGGTGCAAGCAGACCGACTTTTGAATAAAATTGGAATTCCTTTTGATAAAGACGATAAATATCGTGGAGTAAACGGGAAAATTTTGCCTACACCCAATAAACCAAATGTGCTAAAAGTATAACTTGGGTTGTCTTAAAGTTAAGTTTTAAATATAATCGAAGTTCTTTTGCTATTTATTCTTTTTTTAAAATCAATCTATTTTTTTCCTTTAATTTAAAAATAGATATACATTTGCGCCATAAATATATGGTTCTTTAAATCTTTAAATTATAAATCATTAACAAATTAATATATGCATATAGCAGTAGCGGGAAATATCGGTTCCGGTAAAACAACCTTAACCGGAATGCTTGCCAAACATTTTGGTTGGGAACCTCTTTATGAAAGTGTAGAAAACAATCCCTATTTAGTAAGTTTTTACGAAGATATGCAACGTTGGTCATTTAATCTTCAAGTCTATTTTTTAAACAGCCGTTTTCGTCAGGTGATAGAGATTCGACAAAAGAAAAAAGATGTAATCCAAGACCGTACTATTTACGAAGATGCACGTATCTTTGCCCCAAACTTGCACGCCATGGGCTTAATGCCTACCCGTGATTTTGAAAACTATTCTTCGCTCTTTGAATTGATGATGCAATTTCTACAACCACCCGATTTGTTGATATATCTAAAAGCAGATGTATCTACTTTAGTATCACAAATTCAAAAAAGAGGAAGAGAATATGAAACCTCTATTCGTTTGGATTATCTTAACTCTCTTAATGAAAGATATGAAGAGTGGATTTCTAATTATAAGGATGGAAAATTATTAGTTGTTGATGTTAATACTATCAAATTTGCTGAAATTCCGGAAGATTTCGGAAGTGTAATTGAAATGGTAAATGCAGAACTGTTTGGGTTGTTTTAAGCTACAGATTATACTGATTTATTGGTCGTTTTCTATTTAATTTTTTTGCTGTTGCTCAGTATCAATCGGCAATTGGAATATCTCCAGTATCCACATCGTGAGGTTGTTCTCTTCGTTGTTTGTAATTATTAAGTCTGTAAGTTAAAGTTATGTTCACTTGAAACACGCTGCGCCAACGGGTACTTGAAGAGTTGTATCCACTTGTTGCTTTTGTATAATCGTACGAATTAATGATGGTTTTTGGATTATAAACCAAATCTCTGATATTGAGACTAATCGACATGGCGTTGTTTTTCAGGAAAGATTTTTTGATTCCTAAGTTCATTGAATATTGTGCATTACGTCTTCCTTGTCCTACGCTGCCCCCGTGCCAGCCCATACTTCCCGTAGTAATTGAACGAGAGCGAAAACGGAAATTTAATTGAATATCCCAGTTTTTTGGCAAATTAAATGTTTGATTTAGTCTGAACCCAAACGCCCAATCATCAGAAAGATTTGGGTCAATTAAATCTTTGCTGTTAATTTTAACATAATAAAAATCCCCACTTAAGTTGATACGCCAAAAATTCCATAATTTTTGACCATAAACAAGTTCTAATCCAACACTTTGGCTCCTATTCAAATTTTGAGAAGAGTTTAAAGTATAGGTAAATGTGTCTGTTCCCAAATAGTTTTCATCAATAGGTAAAGTATATATTTCATTATCAATAAGCGTATAGTATATCAGCCCATCTTTTATATAGGCTTGTCGCATCTCTGTATACCTTGTTATCAAGTCGGTGCGGTGGCGATAAAAAAGAGTAGCGTTAAAAGATGATTTTTTAATATTCATAGAATACCCTAGCTCCAAATTATTTGCAAATTCAGGACCTAAATTTGAATTTCCCATACGTAAGTTTTGTTTGTCGGAAACATCCACAAAAGGATTTAAACTCCAAAAACCGGGTCGGGTAACACGCCTGGAAAAACTTAGTTGCAAAGAATGATAATTATTGATATCGTACCGAATGTGAATCGTTGGGTAAAGGATATTTTCTGGGCGTAAGTAGTTTTTAGTAAATGTTTTAGCTTCCAAAAGTTGCGACCATGTATTGGCAAACTCTGCACGTAATCCTATTTGTATTTTTAATACTTTCCAAAACGAATTTGAATAGATGAAATAAACAGCATTTATTAATTCTTGATATTGAAATTTATTTCGTTGTTGAGTATTTTCTTCAAAGGTGCTATAAGAATCTCCATAAAATAGGCGATAATCTTGCCAAATAGAACGATAAGATGTTTTAAAACCGGTTTCAATTCTTCCGCCGTTTCCCACAGGCGTTATAAAATCGACTTGTCCGGTAGTTGTTCGGTTTCTCATATCTGTGTTCGTTTTTTGAAAATAGAATAGTGTATCGGGAAACCAGATTTTCTGCATGTATTGACTCTTTGAGTTTCCAAATATTTCCGTATAATACACATCGGAGGTTAACTCCATTCCTTGTTTATTAAATAATTTTTTATAAGTAATATTTCCGGAAAAATTATTTCCAAACCTACTGCCTCTACCATCTTGACGGTAAGTATTAAATGGTAGTTTTTCATTATTTAACCAATGCAAATTGTTGGCAGTTAAATTGCTTGTATCTTTAGAATCGTTTCTGTTATAGCCAAATGTAAACGATAACGTATTTTGTTTGTTAATAAAATAATCTAATCCTGCACGAATGTTATTCCCAAAATATTGAGAACAATTATCACTGTTTTGTTTCAAAAAGGTTGTATCTGCAGATGAGATTGAATCTTTTTGAAACCAGGTAGTGCGCTCTAAGTTTCCTGCATTTCTCCAATTTCCGCTTCTGAAGTTGTAAGTTAAATACATAGAGACTTTGTTGTAGGTATAATTCAGATTGGCGGACAGGTTTCCACCGTCAACGTAGAATTTATTTTTAAAGATAGAAGTGAACATACCTCCACTGAAAAAAGCATTAAAACCGGATTGTTTTTTCTTTTTAAGAATAACGTTGATGATACCACCCATACCATCTGGATCAAACCGGGCTGATGGATTAGTAATCACTTCAATACTTTCAATTTCTGAGGCAGGGATTTGTTCCAAAGTAAGGTTTGTAGGTCTTCCGTCAACTAAAATGGTAACATTACCTGTTCCTCGCAGGGATACATTGCCTTCAATATCCACATCTACCGAAGGAATCTCGGCTAATGCTTGCACAGCGGTAGCGCCTTCCGTAACGATGCTGTTTTCTACATTGTAAACTTTCTTGTCTAAATTTTGTTGGAGCATCTCTTTTTGTGTAGTAATTTCAACTGATTTAAGTTGTTGCGGACGTTGTGTAATAGCAAACTGACGCATCATGTAACGTGGGTTACTTTGCGACAAAGTAAATTCGGGTGTAAAATGTTTGCTGTATCCCATGGCATTTACTTGAACAAAATAGGTTCCCCAGGGAATATCAATAATGATAATTCTCCCCATCTCGTCCGTAATTCCACCTGTTACAGTTGTAGAATCCAAAGCATTTTGCACAAAAACGGTTGCATATTGAATGGGGGTTTTATTTTCATCAACAATTACACCAACCACAGCTCCAAGAGAGCCAAGATCGGGCATTTGACCACTTTGTCCGCTTGCACGGTTGCCTCCGGATTGTTGTGCGAAAGAAGAGAGAAATGAGAAAGAAGAAAAGTGAAAGAAGAATAAAAAGATGATTAATAGATGGATTTTATTGTTCATAAAAGATTAAATAAAAAAAACGTTGCCTTTGACTATAAATTATAGTGAGGAGTTTAATGAAAATTGATTAGTAGTATTAATATGCTGTAGCAAGTGTTATTATGCTAATCTTAATAGATGAAACTATCGCTAATTTATTGATTGCTGCCTCAATTGTAGCTCCCGTTGTCAATACATCATCACATATTATGATATGTTTGTTTTTTAATATTTCAATATCAGTAAGTTGAAAAACATCCTTAACATTTTCCCAACGTTGAAAACGACTCTTTTTTGTTTGTGTTTCCGTAAAATCAGAACGTATGAGCAAATTATTATTATAAGGAATTTTCATCCCGGCGCTCAATCCTTTGGCAATCCATTCACTTTGGTTATAACCTCTCTTCTTTTCTTTCTTTTTGTGTAAAGGAATCGGAATGATTAAGTCTACGGTTTTCCATTTTTCATTTTGAATAAGTTGGTTTCCATAAATATTTCCTAAAAAAACTCCAATCTCTTTTCCGGCATTATATTTTAAATGATGCAAAATTTTTTGTACCTGATTTCCTTTTTTATAAAACAAAAATGACCCTATATTTTCTATTTGCACTCGCCCTAAAAAAAGTTGCGACAACGGAGAATCATTAAACTCATGATATCGTGTCTCCGGTAAATTATGTAAACAGTGTAAGCAAAAAAATTGTTCGTGCTGCAACAGAATTTTTCCGCAGGAGATACAGGAGCGAGGATAGAAGAAATTTAATAGGTGTGTAAACATTGCACCGCAAATATACATTCCAAAAAACTCTTTGTCAAGAGGGATAATTATTTTTTTTATTCTTTTGCACGTTTAAAATAAAATTATGCCCTTAATCAAATCTATTTCAGGTATTCGTGGAACTATCGGCGACACTCCTGGCGAAGACTTAACCCCTACTGAGGTGGTAAAATTTACTTTTGCCTTTGTGCAATTGATAAAATCTAAGCAAAATTCAAAATTAAAAATTCTTGTCGGTCGTGATGCCCGTGTCTCCGGAGAAGTTCTTAATTATTTGGTATGTAACATATTGCTAAATATTGGTGTTGATGTAATTGATGTAGGGTTCTCCACTACCCCTTCCGTTGAAATGGCAGTGGTTAAACACAAAGCAGATGGCGGAATTATCCTCACAGCAAGCCATAACCCAATGGAATGGAACGCGTTGAAATTACTAAACGAAAAAGGAGAGTTTATTTCTGCAGCAGAAGGACAATTATTGTTGAAAATTGCGGAAAATATTGATGGGTGTGTAATACGTGAATTAACTAACCCCAAAGGACGCAAAATGTTTGCACAAAAAACGCTGGATATAGAATCCGGAAGCTACACCCGATACCACTTTGCCATTGAAGACCACATTGATGAGATTTTGAAATTGGAATTTGTAAATGTGAAAGCAATTCGTAGTGCCTGTTTTTCTGTTGTTATTGATGCGATTAACTCTACCGGAGGAATTGCCATTCCTCTATTATTAGAAAAATTAGGTGTTGAAAAAGTGAAAGTACTAAACGCTGAACCCACCGGGATTTTTTCCCACAACCCTGAACCACTTCCTGAACATTTGCACGAAATCTCTTCAATAATGAATTCTCAAGACTTTGATGTAGGTTTTGTGGTTGATCCTGATGTAGATAGGTTGGCAATTGTTATGGAAAACGGTGAGATGTTCGGCGAGGAATATACCCTGGTTGCTATTGCTGATTATGTGCTGCAACACAAAAAGGGGAATACAGTTTCCAATCTTTCTTCTACAAGAGCATTATGTGACGTAAGTAAAAAACATGGCGTTGCCTATTCTGCTTCTGCTGTTGGCGAAGTAAATGTGGTAGAAAAAATGAAAGAGACGAATGCTATTATTGGTGGCGAGGGAAACGGAGGTATTATCTTTCCTGAATTGCATTATGGAAGAGACGCATTGGTGGGTATCGCACTTTTTTTGACATTTATGGCAAAAACGAAAAAAAAATGTTCAGAAATTAAAAAAATGTATCCTAACTATTATATTTCCAAAAATAGAATTGAGATCACAAAAACTACAAATGTGCAAGAAATATTGCAAAAAGTAACAAAAAAGTTTGCAAATAATAATCCTATTATAATTGATGGAGTAAAGATAGATTTTGAGCAAGGTTGGGTACATCTTCGCCCATCAAATACAGAACCAATTATTAGAATCTACGCAGAGGCAAAAAATGAAACAGAAACGGAAAATTTGATTAATGAGGTGAAAAATTGTTTTTTGTAAGTTGTTGATGCAGATTTTTAGAGTTTACACAACAAAAGTACTATGTGACTTTATTACATAATTTCACTTCGCTTTCAATATTGCCCTCAAATAGTTTTGTAATAATCAAATCACCCGGATTTAACTCATCCACACTTCGAATTGCCTTATCATTCTTCATCGTAATACTATACCCGCGCTTTAGAATATTATCTGGATGTAATAGTTCTATTATTATTTCTGCCTGATTTAGTGCGTTTTGTTGTTTTAACAAATACTGAAGAATCGCATTTTTAAAACGCTGCTCAAATATTTGAATCTCTTTTTCTTTCTTATGGTTATATTTTTCAATGTGCATCAATAGATGTTGGTGAATTTTGGAAAAATAAAACTCTTTCTCCTGTAATATGTCTTTAACATATTTTATTAGTGTATCTCTACATTCTTCCACTTTTATTGAAAAGTTATGAAATTGTTGGAGCAAAAAGTATGCAACTTCAGTAGGGGTAATCTTATTGGCAAATGCCACCATATCGGTAATGGTTTCGTTTGTAGAGTGCCCAATACCTGTGATTACCGGCAGTGGAAAAGTTGCCACTGCGGCGGCGAGCGTATAGTCGTCGTAACAACTCATGCCGACATCGCCGCCGCCGCCGCGTACAATCACCATACAGTCAAACTCCTGCTGGCGTTTTGCAATTTGCGACATCTGATAAGGCATTGAAACTAATGCTTTCTCGCCCTGCAAAATAGAAGGAAATAGTGTACATTGAAACCGATATTGCCAACTGTTTTGTTGTAGGGTTATCATAAAATCGCTGTACCCCTTGCTGGTTTCCACAGAAATAACAGCAACCCGCTGAGGAAGAAGTGGTAATATTTTTTGCTTATTCAGAAAGAAGATCTCCTCTTTTTTTAATTTTTCTATCACTTCTCGTTTATTTCGCGCCATTTCGCCCAAGGTGTAAATCGGCTCAATATCTTGAATATGCAAAGATAAACCGTGCTGTGCGCTAAACTCAACCGTAGCCAAACACAAGATGGTAATATCCTCTTTCAGAGGCTCTCCGGTAATTGCTACAAATCTTTCGTTGATGCTACGAAACTGTGTGGACCAAATTATGCCGCGCAGTTGTGCCTTGATTTTTCCGTCTTCTTTCTCCATCAATTCAGGATAACAATGACCGGAATGGGGATAATGGTTGAGTTTTAATACTTCTGCCTTAATATAATAGGCACGGTTGTAATTCTTGGCAATCACACTTTCCAAACTATTAGTTATTTCGGAAAGTGTATAAACAGGGCGGTCTTGAAAGGTTTCTCTGGGTTCCAAAACTTAATCGTTTACCAAATTCATTTCATCAATCAGGTGTTTGGCATCTCCAAACTTGTCAATAACAAATAGAATATAGCGAATATCCACATTGATACATCTTTGCAGGATATGCTCAAAGAAGATGTCTCCGCTCATAGCCTCCCAATTGCCATCAAATGCACAGCCAATCAGTTGCCCTTTTCCGTTGATTACAGGTGAGCCGGAGTTTCCGCCGGTAATGTCGTTGTTTGTCAAAAAATTAACCCGTATTTGTCCATCTTCTGCATAGAGTCCATAATCTTTGTTTTGTTGCAATATTTTTAGTTTTTCCGGAATAATAAATTCGTAACTATCCGGATCTTCTTTTGCCAAAACGCCCTCTAAGGTTGTATAATGCTTCGCATATAGACCATCTTTTATAGGGTAACCCCCTACTTTTCCATAAGTTAAACGAATTTGACTATTGGCATTAGGCGCATACAATTTATGGGGATTCATTTCTAACAATCCTCTTACAAACAAACGATTGGCTTTGGTAAGTATTTCTATTTGTTCTGATAAGGGTTCTCTTTTTTCTTGATATAGATCAGAAAATTTAGTGTACAAAGAAAATGCAATGTCATTATCTAATAACTTCGCACTTGGATTTTGTAGAAATGTTTCAATGGCTCTTTTGTCTGCAAAAATGGTGTTATTAAACAGATTTTCAGTGAGTTTTTCAAAGTTGTTGTTGAATTTTTGGACGGCTTCATTAAAATCCTGTGGGCGTTGGTCGAGAGTCGTTTCATTATAAAAGAGTTCAAACAGTTTTGCGGTTGTCGCTTTATCAACATTCAGATTATAATTTTTGAAATAGTTCTCTATCCTTGATTGCAAGGATTTTAAGCGTGATTCCAATTGGTTGGCTTCCTTCTCTGAAATTGTTTGTTCATCTTTTTTTTTCAATAAATCATAAACCTGTCTGAATTGACTTGCTAAGGAGAAGATCTCTGGTCCTCCAAAAATAGCTTGACTATACAGATTGTTAAATTTTTCTTGTTTTGATATTTCGGTGTATGCGCTTGCTATATTCGCAAGTACATTTGTATACTCTTTTTTGTTGTTTTTATTTATCCAATTTTGAAAATCGTCTTCAATTTTTTTCTTTTTTTCAAACACATTATTATTTTTAAGTTGTTGTGTTTGACCAATATAATATTTCCAATAATTAGAAATTCCTGCATATTTTGAGGCATATTGTAAATTAATTACCGGGTCGGCTCTTCTAAATTCACGCCATGAAGAAAGTTTTATATCTCTCACATTGACTATGGTTGGGTTTTTTTCTTCTATTGCCATCTTCACACCATAAGAAGATAGAAATCTGTCTGTAGAACCCGGAAAACCCATAATCATTGCAAAATCTCCCTCTTTAACCCCCGTTGTTGAAACCGGAAAATACCATTTAGGAACTAAGGGGATATTTTCTTCCGAATAAGCAGCAGGATCTCCTTCTTTATCGGTATAAACTCTAAATAAAGAGAAATCTGCTGTATGACGTGGCCATGTCCAGTTGTCGGTATCGCCACCAAACTTGCCCATTGCTTCTGGAGGAACTCCCACTAAACGCACATCACGATATACTTGATAAATAAACATATAGTACGTATTTCCATTAAACATACTTACAATTCGCACAAGAAATTTGTTGTTTTCACTATATTCGTCTTCTAGTTCTTGTCTTCGTTTTGAAATTGAATCATTGCGTTGTTGTTCAGACATATCATCATTTAGTTCTGAAAGAATGATATTTGTAACCTCTTCCATTCGAATAAAAAAGGTAACATTTAGTCCGGGGCAGGGTAGTTCATCGGCGAATGTTGTTGCCCAAAAGCCATTAGTAAGTATGTTATTTTCAGGCGTTGAGAGGGCTTGCACTGTACTATAACCGCAATGATGGTTGGTTAATAATAGTCCTTTTCCGGAAATAATCTCGCCGGTACAACCGCCTCCAAAGATCACTACCGCATCTTTCATAGAAGCGTTGTTAATGCTGTAAATTTCTTCCACAGAAAGCGTTAACCCCATTTTTTGCATAGTTGAATAGTTATTTTCTAACAAAGATAACAACCACATCCCCTCGTCGGCTTTAGTAGATAATAATGATAAATAAATGATGATAGACAGGATAATTTTTTTCATATTATAAATGTTTTAATACTATTATTCCTTTGCTCAAAAATCTATTGTACAAAAATTAATAATTTGGGCAAAATGGCAGAAATCGGTGGACTTAAAACAACGACAATGAAATTCCTAACGACATTGGATTCACAGCCGGTCCTTTGCCTTCATTAAACAATTTGGTTACTTGATATGAATAATAAATCGCAACAAACTTCCAACCACATTTGAAATATGTATCAAAACTCACTGATTGACGACCTGATTTTAAAAAGTACTTATAATTGTCGGTTGTTCCGTTTCCTTCAATATTATTACCTTTATAGCGCTGTGAAATTTCTGCAACTATCCCGAGACGTGCACCTAAGGTAACTTTAAATCCACATTTATGACGATATCTTATTTCAAAAGGGATATTACAGTTAATAAGCGTCATTCTGTTTAATTTCATACTATCTTTTTGTGCAATAGTTTCAGGAAGTACAAAAAATTTTGTAGTTTGTGTTGTGTTATCGTATCTCAATTGTGCATTAGAAAATTGTGTTATGTATAGACATCCTAATCCTAAACCAAAAGAGATGGGACCTTTTTTGGTAACTTTAAAATCCCACAAAACAGAAACATTAAAACCCGGATTAAACTTTTGAGTTACTGTATTCGGCATTTTTAACCAAAAGGAGTGAAAAACATCAACAATTAGTCGGTCTCTAAATGCTTCAACAGCCTCTTTTTGTATTTTAGTTTGAATATCTGACACTCTTTTTTGTTGCTCCTGTGAAAAAGAGAAAAATACCGAAAAACAGAAGATGGAAATCAGGATTATTTTTGAAAATTTCATTCTTTTTAAATTAGTCTGCAAATAAACAGTTTTTTCTTTTTTGTCCGCAGAAAAAAAAATTTCAATCACGAAGAGAGCTTATCGCTCATTAACGAAATGATCAGTCAGGCAAGAAACAATGTTAAAGTGGGTATTCAATTTATTATTTTTGCCGCCTGTATGTTGCTCGGTTTTGTGGTTCCCGGACATATTTTAAATCATCAAGTAAAGAAAAGTCATGTTTAAAGAACTCTATCCTTTATTACATTCGCAATTACGGCTGGCGGTAATTTCTATTCTCATTAGTGTGGAAGAGGCTGACTTTGTTTTTCTTCAAGAACAAACGGGCGCCACTTCGGGTAATTTGAGCGTGCAGATAGAAAAACTAAGCGAAGCCGGTTATATCAGTATCAATAAAACTTTCAGGGGCAAAATTCCACGAACTGTTTGCAAAATCACCCAAAAAGGAGTTTCTGCCTTTGAAGAATATGTGCAAGTGTTGCAGGGGTATATTGGGAAGTAGGTGTTTGTGTACAGTATATTAACCTAATATTTAGGATTGCTTTTCAAGTAACCATTTCCATGTCGGAATAATTGTGATTTTTTTGTCATTAACAAAAAATTCCTCTTCTGTATCGTCGGTAATTATTAGCCCGGATTGCAAATTATATTCGTTCATAGCATCAAGTAAACCATCAATTTCTCGCTTTCTTGTTTTTTCGGAAGAAAAGAGATAACAAACTTGGATAGCCGAAGTAACAGTATTGTTTTCAACTAAAACAAAGTCACATTCTTGATTTTTTTTGTGATAAAAAATTCTTTTATTACGTCTTAGTAATTCAATAAAAACCAGATTTTCAAGTAAATATCCCAAGTTTCCGGAAAAACTGAAACCGACACGTCTTACTAAGCCATTATCAATAAAATAGGATTTTTTAGGATTTAATATTTGCTTGGATACAGAATAATCATACTTATATGTTTGAAAAACCAAATAACTATCGGCAAGAAAACTGATATATTTTTTTACTGTTGAAGCGTTTTTGACACCAATAATTTCTACTAATTCACTATTTGTTGATAATCTTGCATAATTTCCTGCAAGATATGATACTAATTCTTTGATTTCTCTTTCATTAGTAATATTATTTCTTACCATAACATCGCGGTAAAGAATATTTTCAAAAAGTGTTTTTAAAGCCAATTCATCTTTAGTTATTATGAAATTTGGAAAACCTCCGTTGTTAAAATAATCGTGAAAAAGTGATAAGATTTCAGCTTTCACACTTGTTTTGAAAAAGTTTTTTTTAAGTAATTCCGGATTTTTTAAAACAATAAATTCATTGAAAGAGAAAGGATAAAGTTCAAACGACAAATAGCGACCTGTGAGGTGAGTGCCAAGTTCGCGACTTAACATTTGTGCGTTGGAACCCGTAATATAAATCTTGTTTCCGGTATCATGTAAGCGGCGAACAAATCGTTCCCATTGTTCAATATTTTGAATTTCATCAAAGTAAAAAGTTTTTTGTTCACCAAAAAGTTCGCAAAAAACTTCCAATAACATTTGAAAATCTTCTACCTTGAAACTAACCAATCGTTCATCGTCAAAATTGATATAATAATCTTTTTCTGATTGAACGGTACGAATTTGCTGTAATAATGTTGATTTTCCACAACGACGTATACCTGTAATTATCACTATTTCAGGTGAAAGACAAAAGTTGTTGGAAAATTCACGCTTTATACTATTTTTTGCTTGCTCAAAATAATATTCTTGGTCTGCAATAACAGTTTTTAATAAATCTTTTGTCATAAAAATTTTTCGGCAAAAATACAACTTCTTTTTGAAATAGAAGTATATTTCTGCTTTTTTCTATTTAAAATAGAGGTTATCGGTATTAAAATCTGCGCTTATCCGTAAAATCTGTGTCATCTGTGTGCTAAAATTGGGTTACCCCAACTCATGTATCACTAACCCCGACCGTAGTTTTGGTTCAAACCAGGTTGTTTTCGGGGGCATAATGTTTCCGGTGTCGGCAATATCAATCAGTTGTTTCATAGAAACCGGATAGAGGGCAAAGGCAACTGCCATTTCTCCGTTATCCACACGTCTTTTCAGTTCGCCCAAGCCGCGAATACCTCCCACAAAATCTATTCGTTTATCGGTGCGCAGGTCTTTAATTCCCAGTATTTTATCTAACACCAAGTTTGAAAGGATAGTTACGTCCAACACGCCAATAGGATCATGATCATTGTAAGCGCCGGCTTTGGCATTTAGTTTGTACCATTTACCGTCTAAATACATACTAAATTCATGTAATTTGGCAGGAGTGTAAATACCGATGCCTTTTTCTTCCACCTCAAAAGTTTCTTTCAGCGCACCTAATAATTGTTCTTTGGTTAGTCCGTTTAGGTCTTTTATAACACGGTTATAGTCAATAATTTTCAATTGATTATCAGGGAAAAGCACCGCCATAAAGTAGTTGTACTCTTCTTTTCCGGTGTGGTTTGGATTTTTGGCTCGTTTCTCGCCACCTACCAAAGCTGCGGCTGCGGTTCTGTGGTGTCCATCGGCAACATATAATGCGGGTATCTCTTTTGCAAAAATCTCTGCTATCTGTTTGTTGATCGCCGCATCATTAATAACCCAAAAATGATGGCCAAAACCCTCATCTGCTACAAAATCGTATTCGGGTGTCTGTTCTTTCACTATTTTGTTTACAATGGCGTCAATTTTCGGATTAGCCGGATAGGAGAAAAATACCGGTTCCACATTTGCATTTGTGATCCGCACATGAATCATACGATCCTCCTCTTTATCTTTGCGGGTAAGTTCATGTTTTTTGATGTTATTGTTCATATAATCATCGGTGTGTGCACAACCCACAATACCGTATTGGGTTCTGTCGTCCATGGTTTGCGCATAGATGTAGAATTTCTCGGTTTCTTCCTGCACTAACCACTTTTTCTCTTTGAACATATTAAAGTTTTCAACTACTTTGTCATACACTTCTTGCGAGTGCTCGTCAATCCCTTTGGGAAGGTCTATCTCTGCTTTGGTTACGCGAAGCAAGGAGTAAGGGTTTCCTTCCGCTTCTTTGCGGGCTTCTTCTGAATTTATTACATCATAAGGACGTGATGCTAATTGTTTTACAATTTCTTTTGGTGGACGGAGTCCCCTGAATGGTTTTACGATTGCCATAGTGTTTTTTTTAATTTGGGAAAAATGATTGATTATTGTTGAGTAATTTTTTTTGTTATATTAAAAAAATCTTCTTTATTGTTTAAAAAATAGTTTGTTAATTTCTTATTCTTTCCAAAATATTTTTTTATAAAGAAATAACGACGAAATTTTGAGTTTACTTTATTCATTTTATGTCGCTTTGAAAATATCTTGAAAAGATCAATATTTTTTTCATGGTTATTGTTTCTTTTCGCAAACTTTTGCTTTTGATATATTATTAATTGGGTGAAATTTATTTGTACCGGACAAACTTCATTACAATTTCCACAAAGGGTTGTGTTTTCAAATAATTTAAGAGACTTTTTATTTTCTTCTTTACAATGGTATTTTATTAATTCTATTGGTGAAAATTCTTTTGTTTGTTGATAAACCGGACAAACTTCTTTACACTTACCACAATTAATACAATATAATGTTTCTCTTAATACATTGTCTCCCAACATTTGTGTTATATCATTATCGTACAGAAGTAAAAAGATTTCTATTTTTTCCGAAGAGTAATTGTCTTCATTAGATAATTGAAATTTTTTAGAAATAATTCTAGATGGGGGTGAAGAGATTATTTTTATATCACTACATATTAATGACGTGTCTATTTCTTTTTGAATGTATAACAATAATTCTAAATCACATTGTCTAACAACTAAATCATTTATATTTAATATAACAAATATTTTTTCGAGATTATTAAAGCAATTTTTGCTGAGTTTATTTATAAAAACAATTGAACCATTTTCAATAACACCAAAGTTGGCTTGAATTACTAGATTTTCTGCTGTATCGTTATTATTTTCAAAAGAATCAATGCTTATTTTTTTTATAAAGTTTTTCTTTTCAAAAAAACTGTCTGATATTTTTGGAATATCAAAACAAACTTTATTATAATTATTTTTAGGTAAAGATTTGCAAATAAAATCTACTAATTCTGTTTCTTCACTCATCCATCTAACTTTAATATTTTTTGAAGATAATCTGCTCTCAAAAGCCAATAAATATTTTTCCATTTCTTCAATGTAAGAAAAACGAATAAAGTTTGCTCTCGTCTTTAAAAATTGTAAATCTTTTTGCATATTCTGTTTATAAGGTGTTAATAATTATTTATTTCATTGTTCATATTTTTTATAAAAATATTTATCGACAAAAAAACAAATTTTTTCTATACTTTTTCAACATATCTTTTATTTTTTTTCGTTTATAATAATCTAATACGTAACAACTAAAAAAATATCAACACTATTAACATCACTTATTATATCTTTTTTTTCTTTAATTTATTTTGATTATTATTAAAATTACAAATTCTTGTGTTAGTTAAATGTTAGTTTTGCATTATGAAAAATAAGTTACTTCTTCTGTTTCTTTTTCTACCTTTTATTTCTTTTTCACAAGAGGATATCTTATTAAAAGGCAATGTTTTTGATGGTGTTTCTTTTTTCCCAATAGCCGAAGCAAATATCTATAATTTTAATATAAAAAAATACAGTTTTACCGACAAAGAAGGAAATTTTGATATTTTAACACATTTAGGAGATACAATTATTATTTCAAAATCAATTTATAAACCCATTTTAATAAAAATAACTGAGGAAATTATTAAAAAAGGAATTATTGAAATACCTCTTTATTTTAAGGTTATTGTTTTGAAAGAAGTTAGTGTTTATGCATTACCTTCTACATATGAAGGATTTAAAAAAGATTTTATTAATATAGTATTTACTGACATTTTTAAAAAAATAGAAAACACTAATTTAACCCAGCTAGATTTAATAAATGCAGAATATAAAGCACGCGGTGGACCAAATATACTAAGGAATACAGGATTTGCTAATCCAATTTCTTGGCTTTACGACAGATTTAGTAAAAAGAAAAAAATGGAACGTTTATATCAAGAATTAGTTGAAAACCAAAACGATGTAGATAATTTACATTTAAAATATAACCGAGAGATAGTCACATCTTTAACAGGATTAGAAGGAGAAGAATTATTAGATTTTATGACATTTTGTAAATTTAGTTATTATGATTTAGTAAGATGGGAGCCAGAATTTATTATTTCTAAGATAAAAACAAGATTTAATGATTATGAATTTTATAAGGCATTAGAAGATTATTAATAGTATAATATTAACCAATAAATATTTTTTATGACAGAAAAAATTACAAAATTAATGAAAGACGTTCCGGCAGTTCGCTGGACCGCACTTGTATTCTTGGCGTTTGCCATGTTTTGCGCTTATATCTTTATGGATATTTTGTCGCCAATAAAAGATTTAATGCAAACCACACTCCAGTGGGACTCCTCTGCTTTTGGTACCATGCAAGGTTCTGAAACGTTTTTAAATGTATTTATTTTCTTCCTGATATTTGCAGGTATTATTCTTGACAAAATGGGAGTACGTTTTACGGCAATTTTGTCCGGTTTTGTAATGCTTGTTGGTGCAGCCATAAATTGGTATGCAGTTACAAAAGGTGCAGATTGGTCGTTTGCCGGCTCCGGTTTAGAGGTTTGGTTCACCCAAAATTTAAACTATATTCCCGGTTTTCACGAATTAGATATCTCTCCGTTTTTTGGGGATAAATTAATTGTTTTAGTCGACGGTGCAGAAAAGACAATAAAAGCTTGTGATTTTACTAACGGAATGATAATAAAAGAATATATTAATACTATGCCGGCGTCTGCAAAATTTGCTTCTGTTGGATTTATGATTTTTGGTTGTGGCGTTGAGATGGCGGGTATTACCGTATCACGTGGAATTGTCAAATGGTTTAAAGGTAAAGAAATGGCTATGGCTATGGGTTCTGAAATGGCTATTGCGCGTTTAGGAGTGGCTACTTGTATGATTTTTTCTCCTGTTTTTGCTAAATGGGGAGGAGTTATTGATGTTTCTCGTTCTGTAGCTTTCGGTGTAATTCTTCTAATGATTGCTTTGATTATGTTTATAGCATATTTCTTTATGGATAAAAAATTGGATGCCCAGTTAGGTGAAGCAGAAGAAAAAGATGACCCCTTTAAAATCAGCGATATTGGTAAAATATTCTCAAGTGTTGGTTTTTGGTTGGTGGCATTGCTTTGTGTATTGTATTATTCTGCAATTTTCCCATTCCAAAAATATGCCGTAAATATGTTACAATGTAATCTAACACTTATAAAACCGGCCGAAACCTCTTTTTGGGCAACAAATACTTGCATATTAATTCAATATGGTATTTTATTAGTGGTTGCCGGAACAGCTTTTATTAGTAATTTTCGTAAAGAAAAAACAATAAAAGCTACTTTGTTGACAATTTCAGTATTGTTTTTAGTAATCTTTTGTTTCATGGGATATAAACGCCAATCAGCCGAAACTATTTTTGCGGTGTTCCCGGTGTTGGCAATGGGTATTACCCCAATACTCGGTAAGTATGTAGATACTAAAGGAAAAGCGGCCTCTATGTTAATGATTGGTTCTATCTTACTAATAGTATGCCATTTAACATTTGCTTTTGTTTTGCCGCAGTTTGCAGGAAATGCAATAGGAGGTGTAGTAGTTGCTTATATAACTATTCTTGTACTTGGTTCTTCGTTCTCATTAGTTCCTGCTTCATTGTGGCCATCGGTTCCAAAGTTGGTTGATAACAAGGTAATAGGATCAGCGTATGCATTGATATTTTGGATTCAAAATATTGGTTTATGGCTGTTTCCATTATTAATAGGAAAAATATTAGATAAAACAAATCCTGATATAAACGAAGCTGTTAAAAATAAAACATTAGAAATAACAGATGTAAATATTCTTGAAAAAATTAATAACGGCTTGATAACAACAAAAGATGCTATGCAAGAACAAGCAGCAATTTTATATAATTATAAATGGCCACTTGTTATGCTGGCTTGCCTTGGAGTAGCAGCATTGTTTTTAGGAATTATTCTTAAAAGAGTTGATAAAAAGAAAGGACTCGGATTGGAATTGCCAAATATAAAATCATAACAAAGAAATTCTGCTAAATCCATGTTACCTATGTGCTAAAAAATTTTATAATAAAAAAAAACACTAATCCTACATATCGTATAAAAAAAATTATATTTTTGCCGCCCCATTTGGGAGGATATGTAAATGATCGATAAATGGGATAACGCTCTTTGAAAGATTGGAATGAATGTAGCAAACAAAATAACTCGGAAATT
>JAITUN010000246.1 GCA_031286285.1 Bacteroidales bacterium
ACGTGCTTATAAGATGAATAAACAAGCTGCATACCGCTATTTAAAAACTTATGGCGGACTTGATTTTCTGTTTGAAAATTGGTGGGCTTTGCATACCGATAATCCGTTATATGCAGTTAGAGATTTGTACGATATTTGTTACGAAAATGGAGGTGTCGCAAAATGAAAGTTTATCACGGAAGCTATTGCGAAATTGATAAAATAGATTTATCCAAAGGCGAATTAGCTCGTGATTTTGGACTTGGTTTTTATGTGACAAATCTTTATCGACAAGCAGAATATTGGGCAACCCGCAAAGGGAAACAACGTAAAACAAAAGGCGTTATCAATGAGTATGTTTTTTATGAAAGCGCTTTTATTGGCAACTATTTCAAAACTTTGCGGTTTACCAATTATTCGGAAGAATGGCTTGATTTTGTGGTAATGAACAGACAAAACGATACGATTAACAATTTACACGATTACGATATTGTTGAAGGCCCTGTTGCCGACGATAATATTGCCACACGAATAACAGTATATTTAGCAGGAGGAAATACAAAAAATGAATTTCTCGAAGAATTGAAATTTAAACATACCGTCTCACATCAGATTGCTTTTTGTACGCAAAAATCATTGCGAATGTTAAAAAAAGCATTCAGCAAAGCTGATTTAAACGAAATGACCATTGACGACGCTATAAATCAATCACTTATTGTAGATTTTGAAATGAACGATTATCAAGCAATAGATACTTACTTCAATTCAAAAACATATTCGCTTCTGATAGACGAAAATACAGGATATTACGAAAAATCATGGCAAGAAATTTATGAAATGCTGAAAAAAGAATTGAAATTATAATATTTCGACGAAATATTATTTTAAGGTGCCGGAAAAATTTATTCTACTGTTCAAATCAGACTGTAAACCTCTTATGTAACAAAAATGTAGTCATCTCATTTTCAGACAAATGAAACACTCATGCAGCCTCTTTTAACTTATTCAAATATTTTTCTAATTTTTTGATTTTTCGTTCTTTCCATTTTTCTTGATAATCTATCAATAATTGAGGATTATATTTTTCTTTTGTTGTCATCATTCGAAAATATATTACAGCTAATTTTCGAGCCAAGGCGACTACCGCTTTTTGAGGTCCGGCTATAAAACGAATTCTACGGTAATACTCTCCCAAAGTACCTTTATTGTTACGCAGACTCAAGGCTGCCATTCGAAAGTTTTGTCCTGCATAATGTTTCTTTTTGGGAACACGGCAACTGATAATTTTTCCGCCGGATATTTTAGTATTTGGCGCCAAACCGAGCCATGAGGTAAAATGTTTTTCATCTTTGAAACGATCCAAATTATCACCTATTTCCGAGTAAATGGACAAAGCCGTGATTGCACTAATGCCGGTAATGCCATCTACGCTGACCATATCCACCTTATTCAATTCGTATAAATAATTGGTAACATCAATACTGATTTCGTTTTTGTAGTTGCATTTACGTTTGAGTTTACCCAACTGAGGCATTACTCCGTTATTTTTCGATTTTATGATTTCCTGTAAAATTGTTTCGATTTTCTTGTCACACTCTTCAATTATTTCACGGTGGAACTCATATAGCTTGTAACATTGCGAAAGTTCGAAAAGATGTTCATCTAACCAAAATCCTTCCAGTGACTTAATGATTTCTTCACGAGAGGCTTTTATTCTTGGGTCACACAAATCGGCTAATTTTTCAGGGTCTCGCTCACCTGAAAGAATGGCGTTAATAATAGCTAATCCTGTTTTTCCATCAATATCGCTGATGACTGTATGTATTTTAAGATTCATCTGTTCCAACGCTTTTTGCATACGATTCAAATAAGTAGAGCGGGTTTTGACCAATGAACTGCGATGACGAACTACACTGCGTAAAGAGCGGGTCTGATTATCCGGTTGAAAACTGGCTGACAACAATCCGCAACGATGGAGTTTTTGAATCCATTCGGCATCTCCTTCGTCGTCTTTCCTGCCTGTAACATTTTTTACATGTTTGGAATTGACTAAATATACCTCAAAGCCATCTTCTTGCAAAAGCAAAAACAACGGTATCCAATAAACGCCGGTACTCTCCATTGCCACACTTCTTATGTTGTGTGATTTAAGTGTGGCTGATATACGGCGTAAATCTACGGTATAACAATCAAATTCTTCTATGACCACTTCTGTTTCATTAATGGGATAAGCCACCATCATCCCTCCGTTGTCTGATACATCAATACCTGCCACATTGGGGCAGATAATTTCAAATTGTGTGATTTTTTTCACACGTGCCTTTTTTTTCTTACTTTTGTCCATAACTTTTTAAATTAAGTTGTTTAAATTAAGTTGTTTAAATAAAGTTTCGTGCAATGACGGATGAGAAGTTAAGAAAAGCTCTTATACGGTATCTAAGCGACCAATAGGGGATTCTTCATCCGTGTGAACCAGACTCATTAAGGGTATTAAATACCAGGGTTAGAACGGTTTCTTTTGCACGAAATTTTTTTTAAAAGTACGAATTTCTGAGATAACTGACAAGTTTAAAATACGCTCTACAATTGAAAAATGCACCATGTTACTTTTTAGGGGATGTATCCGCCGATACTGAGGGACTCATTACCTCATTTTCCATTATTTTATTCTTAACTAAGGATGTCTTCA
>JAITUN010000312.1 GCA_031286285.1 Bacteroidales bacterium
ATGATATCAATGCCAATGAACTTGCGGAAGTTTTTTCATTATCAACTACTCATTTACAAAGATTGTTTAAATTTGCTTTTAATCAAACTATAGGCTGCTATATCCGTTCCCGGCGATTAGCTGCAAGCCTGGACGAACTGCTAAAAACCGATAATAAGATATTGGATATTGCGCTTGATTACGGTTTTGATTATGAGCAGTCTTATATAAGGGCTTTTAAGAGTGAGTTTGGGATGACACCCGGAGAATTTAGAAAGTCCGGGCAAATAATAAAAGTAAAACCACCCCTGCTGCTTTTTGATGAAAATAGAATAAACGATGGTGTGTTTTTTGGACCTGAAATTGTAATGGTTCCGCAGTTTCATATTGCCGGCAGGAGCCATATAATACCGTTTGCAGATTCGTTTACAATGGCTCCGCAAGCAGGCATACATTTTTGGCAAAACGATCGTAATCAAATTATGAACACTGTAAATCCCAATGTATATATCGGGCTTACATGTAATATAAATTATGAAGCAGGACACTCGGAATATATTACATCGGTACAAGTTAGAGATATAAAAAACATACCGCATGGATACAGAAAATACACATTTGAAAATTCTTTATGCGCAAGATTTCGCTATATCGGTCAGCACCATTATTTGGATTTAAGTAAACATACAGCAGAAGCGATGTATAATGCGATTTGGCAATTTGCCAACGATGAACAGGCAAAATACGCCTTGTTAAACAATAAAATTTATTTTGAAAAGATAGATACAGATTTATATGATGGAACATATTGCCAAATGGAATGGTATACCCCTGTTATCGAAAAATAGAAAATGACAGAAAAAGTTCATTTATTATTTAATTTTTTTCATAATATGACATACTGTTGTCATATTACGTGATTTACAGTTATTAGACAATCCCTATGGGTTGATAAAAGTTGGCGGACATATACGCACAGGAGAGACAGATAATGAAAATCATATTAAAATCCATGCAAAAGAAAGACAGTGGAATTCCTAAGGAAAAATTACAAATATTTGAGGATATAATTAAAAAATATGAAGCTCGGGGTACGCCCAGCTTAGGCCCTGAATGTGAAATTGAATTTGGTATGGCAATGGAAGAACTCCTTACCCAAGAACAACGTTTCCGTCTATTTGAACAAAACGGAGGCTGCAAGGGCACTGCAAACGATAAAGAACGCATTGCCTTCGCGCTTGAACACTCCAATAAGACTCTTGCAAAAAGGATAGCGATATTTAATAATACCTTCGGCAGAAACGCTGTTTTTAATGACGATAATACAATCACAATCACTTTTGCCTGCACACATGGGTATTATAAACAAGCACGCGAAAAAAAGAATTTTACTCCGCCCCCAACAATTAAATCATATTTTGAAAGATGTGCGGGCGGACGATTATATGAATACCAAAAAGCATTGGGAGTAAAACTAAAGATTAAATCAGTCGATATTTCTTCTCTTAAGAAAAATATTACAAACCCCGTTGCGTTTACATTTGAGGTAATGTGATATAAATAAAGGGGTACTTTTTGATTAGACCGTATGATTTACTGGAAGAAAAAGCATGAAATAGTGAATTATAAATAGTTTTATTTTGATACAATATTAAGTAATTAAACCTGAAGGAGTTAGATATGTTAAAAAATTACGGAAAATGCCTCTTTGTTTTGTTATTGCTTGTTTTTCTTTTTATGTCTTGTACATCGTCATGTACATCAACTAAGGAGAATGGTACTGAAATCGATGAAAGAAAAATCTTTACCAGAAATAGCGCGGGTCCCAGACCTCTACCCGGATCACATTATTTGTATGAAATGTGGTCAGCTGCCGGAAATGACAACCGGCTTATTTGGTATGGGCCAAATAAGGGTGGCGGAGCGGCTTTTAGGGCGGAATGGAATAATGCCAATACTTTTTTAGGGCGTGTGGGATTACAATGGAATCAGCAGAGACCTTATACATATTACGGTAATCTTTTTTGTGATTATGAATTTACAAGATCGCCTAATGGTACGGCAGGGGGCTGGTCTTACATAGGAATTTATGGCTGGTCAAGAAATCCATTAGTCGAATGGTATATCGTAGATGACTGGTTTGGAAACGGGATAATTGGTCCGGAAAATATGGGCGGCGGGGCAGCTAAAGTGGGTGAGTTTGAAGTTGATGGCGCAACTTACTTTATTTATCTGGCTACGCGAAATAATCAACCCAGTATAGACGGCACAAGAACATTCAAGCAGTTTTTTAGTATTCGTCAGGAGCGTCGTCAAAGCGGAACTATCTCTATAACAGAGCATTTTAAGGAATGGGAAAAAATAGGTTTAAAACTTGGATCAAATATGTATGAGGCAAAGTTTCTTGTCGAGGCCGGCGGAAGCACAGGCTGGATGGATGCCTCGTATGTCAGGTTTTATAGAGAAGATTAATATGTATAAACATCATGAAGAATCAATAGAAAATATGATCCAGCATTACAAGGAAAACAAAGAAATAAAAGCCTTATTTTTGATTGGTTCTGTTGCAACGGATACAGCTCGTATGGATTCAGATATAGATGGGGTTGCTGTCGTTTCGCAGAAATATTTTGAAGAAAAGAAAAAGACAAACGAAGAATGTGAATCTATATTTGGTAAATGTACATATCAGGGAGGATATTTTGATGTTCATTTTATATCCCGCAAGGGCATGGAGGAATTGGCAGAAAAAGGCTCTGAACCTATGCGTAACAGATTTACAAATGCGCGAGCACTTTATTGCGACGAGCCCGGTCTGCCTGAACTTACAGCGAAAATTGCCGTATTTCAAAAACAGGATGCAGTAGCAAAGCAGCTTCGTTATTACTGTGCCTTTAGGCAGTATCATTCATATTACTGGAAGTGCTGCAAACCGGAAGGTTTTATGAAACATCATACTGCAAACGCAATGGTGTTTAATCTGTACCGCCTTATCCTGCTCGAAAATGAAATCCTTTTTCCTTCTGTGCGCAAACTGGAAGAATTTGTAAAAAATGCCCCGAATAAACCGGATAATATAATTGAAAAATGCCAAAGATTTCAGGCTTCATTAAACGATGATGATGCTTCTGAATTAATAAAAAGTTACGAGAGTTGGACAACATACAATTACCCAAAAGAATTCCAATTTATTGCCAATAATTTTATGGAACCTTGGGAATGGGATTAATCCGGACGAAGTATCTTAATAAAACAGGGTTAACAAAGATATGAACTATTACATGGAAGTTACAGAATTTGTAAAAAAATATATCGAATGTAATGTTGAAAATGGCGTAACTTCCGACAGTGCGGCAAAGACAGCCAATTATTCATTAAAGCAGCTTAACCGTATTTTTTCTTTAATAACAGGTTTAACACTCGGCGAGTATATACGCTGGTATAAATTGACACAAGCATTATTTGATTTAAAATACAGCGAAATGTCTATTATAGATATTGCTTTTAAATACGGATATGAGTCGCAAGAAGCGTTTACAAGAGCGTTCAAAGATG
>JAITUN010000002.1 GCA_031286285.1 Bacteroidales bacterium
AAAAAGGCACTCTAAAGTAAAAATTGATATAAAAATGAAAACTAAAACTCGAAAAATCAAAAAAATAAAAGAAAAATTAAGAAGAAATTAGACTAACTCTGTTTTGCAAAGGTCTCAAAGTATCTGTGTTTTAATAAGGGCTACAATATCTATGCCGAAAACCTCAATACTTTTCTTAATGGATCTGTGGTAGTGCAGGGACAACTATTAATCCGGCAAATTCTTAAAAAACTCATGGACATCATCTTCCAGCATAAAAGATGAATGATTGTTTTGGATAGCTTTATCTTGAAAGTCTTCTTTATTATCTTGGCGCAATCTTTGAATAGCTGGTGTATCTATCAAAAAAGAGAATTGTTGGTCGTCTTCATAAGTAAGTTCATAAGTACTTCTAATCTTTTGAGGACCGGCAAACAATCCAGAATTAATAGCAGTTTCTTCAACAATTTCTTTTTTTGTCTGAAAAAAATTTGAATTATTCAGAAAACCAAATTCATCATCATCATTTTTATTATTTGTTTTTTTCTCCTCTATGATGGGTCTCATATTTAAGGGCGAAGAGGGAGAATGAATGGTAGTACCTTTATCTACAACTTGTGCATCTTGCTGTTTTTCATCTTTATACATTTTTTGAAAATCTCCTACAGCATTAAAATCTTTTGCATCCGTAGCGTATTTTGAAATTATAACTGAGAGTTTAATTTTATTTCCTAGTGAAGGATCTTCGCTTCTTCCCCAAATCACGTGGGAGTTTTGGCTTTTTAATTCTTCAAATTTGTCGGTTAGTTTTTCTAATTCGAAGATTCTCAGTTTTTCGTCTGAGCCGTAGCAGATGCTAAAAAGGAAATTTCTTGCATTAGAGATATGTTCTTCTGTTAGAAGGGGGCAACGCAACACACTTTCAATTACCTCATTAATACGATTTTCTCCGCTGGCTTCTGCAATTCCCAGCATAGCTGCACCACTGTTTTTCATAATTGAGTAGATGTCATTAAAATCAATATTCTGTTCTAAATTAATAGTAATCAGTTCTGCAATACATTTCACAGCATTTTTTAGTACATCATCAGCATATCCAAAAGCCTTATCCAATTCTTCATCATTATAATATTTTATTATATTTTGGTTTTTAATAGTGATTAAAGAGTCGACATATTTTTTTAATTCTGTCACGCCTGCTTCTGCAAATTGAGCGCTGGTAGTACCTTCAAAACGAAAAGGTAAGGTAACTACTGCAATGGTTAATATTCCTAATTCTTTGGCAATTTCGGCAATAACGGGTGCGGCTCCTGTTCCTGTTCCTTTTCCCATACCGGCAGTAATAAACAGCATTTTAGTTTCTGTACCTATGAACTCTATTATTTCATCACGACTATCTAATGCAAATTGTCGGGCTACTTCGGGATTTGCACCTGCGCCAAGACCACTTTCACCCAACACTAATTTTAAAGGTATTGGACTGGCTTCCAACGCATTTCTGTCGGTGTTGCAAATTAGAAAGTCAACACCAATAATACCTTCTTTGTACATGTGTTTTACTGCATTGCTACCCCCGCCCCCTACACCAATTACTTTAATGATAGATTGTGTGGCTTTTGAGCCATAGTCTGGGGTAAAATCAATTTTTTCTCTCATAAATCAATTACTTTTTAAAATTACGATGTTTTTTCTGTTAATTCGTCTAAAAATCCTTTTATACTTTCCCAAATATTTTTTTTATCTTTTGAGTTCTTCGCTTGCCGTCCATTATTCGTTACTGACTGTTTTCTAATATTTTCTGCTTTTTTCTTTTTCTTTTTTCCGTCATCCATCTCTGCGCTTCCGATAATTCCATCTTCAAGATCTCCCTGTTCTTTCACCTGAATTCCGTGTTTCAACAATCCTAACGCAGTGGCAAACATGGGGTATTTTAAATCGGATGGGATAGCATTATTGAAACCAATATCTGGAAAACCAATTCGTGTATTTCTTCCTAATACATATTGGGCTAATTCTTTTAAATGGCGCATTTGTGCTCCTCCACCGGTTAGTACTACACCTGAAAGGATTTTTTTTTGGTATCCCGACTCTGATATTGCTTTTTGGATTTGATTTAAAATATCCATTTGAATTCTCGAATAAATAATCTCAGCCAAAAAAGGTTCACTTATTTGTTTGGGTGCACTTTCATAAAATTGAGGAATGGTAATGAAAGTATTCTTATTACTTTTTTCTATGACACAGGTTCCGTGATTCACTTTTAGTTGTTCCGCAAGGTCTTCTGGAATTTGACAAACACTTGCAATATCTTTAGTAATTACATTTCCTCCAATTGGGATTACTTTAGTATAAACCGGATTTCCTTCTGAGTAGATAATCACATCCGTAGTTCCGCCTCCAATATCTACTAATACAACGCCTTGTTGTTTTTCTTCATTTGTAAGACATGCTAAAGCTGAAGAAATTGGCTCAAGAATAATATCATTTACTATGAGATTACAGTCGTTAATACATCTAATAATCTTAGTAATTTCAAAATCGTTTCCTGTTACAATTTGGAAATAACCTATTACCCTTTCGCCTAATTCACCAACGGGGTCTGAGGTTTCGCGAGTACTATCAATTACAAATCGTTGAGGGATAACGGTAATAATTTTTTCTCCAGGTTGCACAGAAATATTTTCTAAATCTTCTACCATTTTATCTATTTCTTCTTGGCGAATTACTTCTTCTCTACCGTTTCTTCGAGTAACTACATGCTTGTATTCCATACTATTAATATGACGTCCGGCGACGCCGGCAAAAACGGAGTCAAATTCCTGATTTGAACGGTTAATTGCCATGTTTTTGGAAACCATAATTCCATCAACTGTTTTATTAATATTGAAAATTAATCCATGTTGAACCCCTGTAGAATCTCCTTTTCCATAACCTAATACATCAATTTTCCCATCGCTGTTTCGAAAACCAATAATCGTAACGATTTTGGTTGTTCCAATATCTAAACCCACTACAATTTTGGGTTGTTCTTGATTTTCTTTAAAAGAGGTCATTGTTAAGATCTATTTTTTGTTGCTATAATTCTATTTTTAAACCGCACATCTAACTGTGTATAAGCATTTTCTTCCATATAGGGAAGTACCTCATCGTACATATATTTCAGTATTTTCAGTTTGTTATCGGCATCTTGAATGGCACCAAACTTTATAGGGAGTTTCCCAACTGTTGGATAGAGGATAATTTCTTCTTCCTCATTAATATTTATATTATGAAACAACTTGGAAAAAAATGAATCAACTTTGATTTTTGATGCTAAAGAATAGATGTCAAATAGTGCACTGTTTTCAGGATTTATCATCTCTTTTTTTCGATAGATATGAGGAATGATTCCAGTAGCAATAATTACATCATTTCCAACTTTTGGTGAATATGGTAAATAGACACCCTGAACATCCAAAAGAAACTTTTGCTCACCGTTAGGTATTACTTCTAATAAAATGTCATACAAAGTAACTTCTATTTGCAATTTTGTATTTAAAAAATGCACTTTATCCACCGTTTTAATATAATTTTCTTGAGCTAGTATTTTATTGATATTAGATAGTTCAATTTCTTTCATCGATTTTCCTTCCCAATGAATATTATTATGCTTTAAAATGCTTAAAATATCTGATTTTGTGAGAAGTTCAGTTTTTTCATTGGAATGGATTAGGATAGAAATGGCGGTACAGTTTTGTTCTTTTGTTTTTATTGCTGCCCATATCATGAGAACCAATATGCCCAAAACTAACATAAATGAGGCAATAAATTTGATGATTTTCATAATAATTGTAATTAATTTCTACGAATGACAAAAATAATTAAAAAGATACCTTTTTTGATATCATTTTTATTACAAATAATAAACATAACAATGTTAATATGTATTTCATCGTTGAAATAATCAGAAAGCATTTGCGTTTTCAATAGAAATACGAAAATTAATGAAATTTCAACACCGCAATTTATGGATCATAACTGTTGTTTTTTGTGCTATTTTCTGTTCTTTTTTTCTTATTTGTTGCAAAAAAAAAATCTACAAAAATAATATCAGTTCATCAGAATTAAATCTAGTTAAAAAGAAACTTAACATTTCTATATTAAGATACGACAATGACATTTTCTCTTTAGATTTGAATAATTTATCGAAAGAAGTAGAGCGATTATCAAAAATATATCCTCAGTTTCTTATAGAGCCTGAAATTTGGAATGATCAGGAACAGTTAGACAGATTAAAAGCATATTTGCAAGATACGGTAATTATTGCAATTCATAAGGCAACAGAGAAAACAGTAAAAACAGACATAATTTTGAAAGAATTGGAAAATGGATTCGGATATTACAAAATTTTTTACCCAAATGATTCAATTCCGGTTATCATCACTTTACTTCCGGGACTTGTTTTTACACAGCCTTCTGTTTACTTTTATGATGATTTTAATTTTTTGTGTGTTAATATTGATATGTATCTTGGAGCAGACAATCCTTTTTATAAAGCGGCAGGTTTACAGGCATATATTGCAGAAAGGTGTGAGCCTATCTATTTACCTGTTGATATTTTTAAAAAAGCAATGGTTTATAAACACTTAGAAAAAGAGCCACGTACAACTTTAATTGAAAATATGATTTTTGAAGGGAAGAAGTTATTTTTCACAGAGATGATGTTTCCAAATTTACAAGAAAGATATATCATAGGATATTCTGAAGAAAAACTCAATTGGGCTTACAAATATTTGGGCAATGTATGGAGTTATATGATTGAAAAAAATGAACTTTTTGGCAAAGAAGAAGCGCTACAGCGTAGTTATATTGAGGAGGCTCCATTTACAAAACATTTTGGAAGTGAGTCTCCAGGAAGGTTAGGAATATTTATAGGTTGGAAACTTGTTCAAAGTTTTATGAAAAACAACCCCGAGATAACATTACCTGAACTAATGCAAGAATCTGATTATCAAAAGATTTTAAATTATTCTAAGTTTAAGCCGCAGGTGAAATAAATTTTTTCCCCAGAAAAATGCACTTACCCCTTGACAAATGCTTTTTCGTAACGTATATTTGCGGCGCATTATTAACTAAATTTTACTACTATGTCTAGTGTAAACAAAGTCATTCTTATTGGCCGCTTGGGCAAGGATCCTGAAGTGCGTGCCTTTGAAAACAACGTGAAAAAATCTTCTTTTCCGTTGGCAACCTCTGAATTTCGTAAAGATAAAGAGGGTAACAAAATTGAATTGACCGAATGGCACAACATTATTTGTTGGCGCAATTTGGCCGAAATTGCTGAACAATTCCTTACCAAAGGAAAAATGATCTATTTGGAAGGAAAAATCCGTACCAGACACTGGGAGGATAACGGCGTAAAAAAGTACATTACCGAAATTGAGGCAAGTACATTTACAATGTTAGGTTCCAAAGAGGAAAACAAATCAACGGAAACGCAAGTTCCGAATGTGCCTCCGCCACCACCTGCGGTTGAAAACGCCCCCGAGGCAACCCCCGAATCCGATTTTTCGGACGACCTGCCCTTCTGACAGAGATATATTCTTTCTTAGTTTAATTAAAGAAATGAGACAAGAAAAAATTGCTTAGAAGTGGCAGGTATTATTGCACAAAAAAACGAGATGCCTTGAAAAATAAACGAAAAGGCATCTCGCTGTTTTTGTGTGGTAATACTCCAAGTTTTTTGTAATCATGAACGCACTTCTCAAAAAATCACCTCACTATTACACCTTCTTATCAAAAAAAATATATTTTCGCCGCCTCAAAACCAACACTCCTCCTTAGCTCAGTTGGTCAGAGCATCTGACTGTTAATCAGAGGGTCCTAGGTTCAAGTCCTAGAGGGGGAGC
>JAITUN010000083.1 GCA_031286285.1 Bacteroidales bacterium
CCGCTTGGAGACGTAACAATTGATCCCGCATAACCCGGGTTTTCCGGATTAATATTTTCAAAATCTTCAAATAGGGTACAACTACGGTTGTTGTCTTCTTGAATATTAGTAACGGATGAAGTTTCCTTTATGCCGTCAGAATGAGCAGAATATGCTCCAAAAGAAACAAAAACAAAACTCAGGAATAAAAACAGAGAGTAAAATTTTTTCATATTAATAATTTTTTTTATAAATGATTGATAATTATATAAATAGTTGATAATATTTCTGCAAAAAAAAGATTTTATTATGTTTTTTAATTGGGAACAAAAATATAAAAATTGTAATAGGAATTGTTACGTTTAAAAAAAAATGAGTTCGGTGTATTTTGTAATTTGTAATAATAGATCCAAGGTAGCTTACAAAAAAATATATCGAATTTTCTGAACAAACCAAAAAAAAGATATTTTTGCCGCCCCAAATGGGAAACGTACTTTGACTTGTTGTAAATTGTGCCGGTGTAGCTCAGTTGGCCAGAGCAGCTGATTTGTAATCAGCTGGTCGGCGGTTCGAATCCGTCTACCGGCTCAACCATAAAGGGAGGATTCCAGAGTGGCTAAATGGGGCAGACTGTAAATCTGTTGGCGACGCCTTCGGAGGTTCGAATCCTTCTCCTCCCACCAAACAATTATCAATTTTTAATTGTTAATTATTCCTGCGGAAGTAGCTCATTTGGTAGAGCGAAAGCCTTCCAAGCTTTAGGTGGCGGGTTCGAGCCCCGTCTTCCGCTCCAAAAAGAACCGTTCAGTCTCTGAGCGGTTTTTTTTATCCACAGATTACACAGATTTACACAAATAGTTTTTCTGTGATAATCTATAAAATCTGCGGATAACCCTCTACCAATTTTCCGGAAACAGCGAATCAATAAACTCTGCACGGTTGAATACCTGGATCTGCTCAATTTTTTCACCCACGCCAATATATTTTACAGGGATGCTGAACTGATCGGAGATGCCTATAACTACGCCGCCTTTAGCAGTACCATCCAATTTTGTGATTGCCAATGCGTTTACTTCTGTAGCTGCGGTAAATTGTCGTGCTTGTTCAATCGCATTTTGTCCAATAGAACCATCTAAAACTAACAAGATTTCGTGGGGAGCGTTGGGGATCTGTTTTTGAATCACATTTTTGATTTTTGTCAATTCTTTCATTAGCGGAATTTTATTGTGCAAACGACCTGCCGTATCAATAATTACTACATCTGAATTTCTTGAAATAGCGGAAGCGACGGTGTCAAAAGCTACGGCTGCCGGATCTGCGCCCATTTTTTGAGTGATAATAGGCACGCCGGCTCTCTCAGCCCATATCTCTAACTGGTCAACTGCGGCTGCTCTGAATGTGTCGGCAGCTCCCAACATTACATTATACCCTCTCTGCTTAAACTGATAGGCTAATTTTCCAATAGTCGTAGTTTTGCCAACGCCATTCACCCCAACCACCATAATTATGTAGGGCAGATCACTCTTGGGAAGTTCAAAATCTTCCAAATTTGAAACATTATTATCTATTAGCAAATCGATGATCTCTTCCCGAAGAATAGTATTCAACTGACTCGTACTTATGTATTTATCTTTTGAAACACGGGTCTCAATACGTTCAATAATTTTTAAAGTAGTTTCAACACCAACATCAGAGGCAATCAATATCTCCTCTAAATTATCCAACACTTCGTCATCCACCTTTGACTTACCAACAACAGTTTTGGCTAATTTTTGAAAGAAATTCTCTTTCGATTTTTCAAGAACCTGATTCAGTTCCTCTTTTTTGTCTTTTGAAAAAAATGAAAAAAAACCCATAGATAAAATTTATTACTTAATAAAAAAAATGTTTGCAAAAATATGGTTTTTTGTTTTGATTTGCTATTTTCGCGAAAGATAAAAAAAAGAAAAATGGCACACTGCTTCCTTGATTATGACCCCAAAATATTGATGGCTTTAAACGAGAGTTTGAAAGGCGACACTAAATTTACCGATTTCCTGTTTCACAACGGCTATCCTGAGTTGGCCGCATTTTCTGCTGCAGTCCATTCAAATACAGAAGCGTTGAACTGGCTTTTAAAAAGCAATTCCCCTGAGTTTGGAGTATTAAGCAATGCCATTGATGGTGAAGAAAACGCAATAAAATGGCTGATTGATAACGAATTTCACTTCTTGTCCATTTTTGCCGCTGCATGCAGAAAAGAGGATAAAGCGATTCGCTGGCTTGCAGACAACAAATTAGATATTTTTCTGA
Organism: Bacteroidales bacterium; assembly: GCA_031286285.1. Lineage (GTDB taxonomy): Bacteria > Bacteroidota > Bacteroidia > Bacteroidales > WCHB1-69 > WRNX01. Next base: position 2,272 of record JAITUN010000083.1, read on the forward strand.
TGATGATTCGAACAATTCATAATGAGTTGCTGCATCAAGCATGGGATTCTTCTGATGTGCATCGGAGAAGAGGTTAACCATTGTTTTTGTCTGTTAGTATCGTACATTCCTCATGATAAATAAGGAAAATTTAATACCTCTTTAAGTGATAGGATAAAGTAGGAAATTAACTATTTTTACTAAATAATTTTCGGAATAATAATTTTACTAATTTTGCATCCTCAAAATGGGAAAAAATATTTTAACCAAAATCAATAATTATCATCACTTATATTAATTAATTTTTATTTCTATGGAACAGATAGACAAAAACCAAAATGACTTAGGCACATTTTTTAAAGAAGATTTATTTAAAATTTTTTTAGGAATCTTCAAAAATCCAGTTAATGGATTGGCAGATTATTATCAAGGAAAAACAAAAAAAGGGTATTTAGGTTCTCTTTTCTTAATAGTTGCTGCAGTAACTTTATTTACTTTTATTCCATTAATTGTTGGAGACTTTTACAAACATTATATTCCAATTGCTTTCAAAATAGGACTTGCGCCTATTTTTATAGTGGGCTTTATAGCACTTTTCACTTTTTTGATCAAATCGTTTCTTTCAAAAGCAGATTTTTTGAAAGAATTTGAGATGGCTTCTTCTCATGCAATAATATTGTCAATATTGATACTGTCCGTTTCGTTTTTGAGTGTTATTTCAAGTGAATTTGATTTCTGGTCGTTTAACCAATTGAGTTTTATTAGCGTAATCTACTTATTATTTATTTTTTATATTTTGCTTTTGATGATTAGCATTGTTAAGCAAACGTTATCTTTAGATATTAAAAACCCAATGTTAATTTGGTATCTTTCTCCTATTACTGTATTGTTGTCGATCTATTTGTCCGTATTAGTTATAAAGGCTTTAATGTAAGATTAAGTACCTCAATTTTCACTTTTTAATACTTGTTACAGGATTAGCATTTGCCGCTTTCACACATTCATGAAAAACAATCAAAAATGCGATGAGTAGCGCTGTTAATCCGCCTGCAAGGAAAATCCAAATATTCAATGAAATGCGGAGCGGGTAATCTTTGAGCCAGCCGGTCATGAAATAATAGATGATAGGGATAGCAATGAAAAAAGCAAGAACTACCAATGTTAAATAGCCTCTTAATAGTTTTACATTGATCTGTTTATTGCTTGATCCGAACACTTTACGAATGGCAATCTCTTTTTTTCTTTGGCGAATAAAATAGATTGCCATGGCATACAAGCCGAGCGAGGAGATGATTACCGCCATAATGGTAAAAACCGTTAATATGGTGGAGGTGTTTCTTTCACTTTCACACATCCCTTTTAGAATATCTTCAATATATTCTCCTTCAAACACCTCTCCTTCAGAAACTTTTTCATAAACAGCTTTTACATCACTCATCGCCTGCACAGGGTCTCCTTTAATTTTAACCAAGAATGACCATACCCACGAGTTATCGTCATTAAAATTACTATAATAGAGCATTGTTGGACCTATTTTTTCGGAAAAACCTCTGTATTTGAAATCTTTAATTATGCCTGAAATATTTCTTCTATTATTCCAAAAGTCAACACCCAGCGTATCATAAGGCAGTTCCAATTCTTTCATGGCAGTTTCGTTCAACCAAACTCCCCAGCCTGAAACTTGATTATCTTGGATCACTTTAAAACCCATCATTTTAAAATAGGCAGAATCGCCTGCAAAAACTTGAAAACTAAGCGTTTTATCATTATATTTTCCGGTATTGTTGTTACCGCCATCTACAGGGTACCCTTGGCAAAACGCTACATCTTCCACATTAGCAAGATTCAACAATTCATTCTTGAAAGTTCTGGCTTGCGGCATATCAAAAACATTATTATCTATGTTGATAATGTTTTCGGTATTGTACCCTAAATCGGCTTTTAGCAGATAGCGTATTTGAAGAAACATGATTAAAGTACAAGTAATTAGTGCAATGGTAATTATGTTTTGCGTAGTAATAAAAACTTTACTGAATACCATTTTCGTTTTTTGCACAAAAGCACCTTTCACTACTTCAATCGGTTTGAATTTAGAGATAATTAAAGCAGGAATTAACCCCGAAATAATACCAATTGAAACTACTACTAAAACACTGATTATTAAAAAACTGTATGTTAAATTTTCTGAGAATAAGAGATCGGTATTCAGCAAGTTTCCGGCTGGCTTTTCGAGCAGGCGGGCAAAAAAAAGCGCAAATAGATAGGCTATAAAGGTAACGATGACCGATTCGGAGATTAGTTTTGAAAATATGGAAAATCGCGATGCGCCGAGCAATCTCCGCGACGCCATCTCTTTTGCCCTAAAACTTGATTGTGCCACAGTTAAATTTATGTAGTTGAAGATAGCAAATATCAAAATCAAAATACTTACCGATATGAGAATCTGTACCAATGTTTTATTTCCTTCATTAAAATTGCAGAACTTCATCGTAATATCCGAAAAATAAACATCTCGTAAAGGAGTAAGCGTTACTTGTGTCCAATGTCCTATTTTGTATGGCCAATAAAATTCAGTAAAAAAAGTAGTCATATCAGGTATTTGAGTGGAAATATCAGCATTCTCTTTACATAAAATAAACATGATACTGCTGCCGGCATTTCCCAATTCGGGATCTGCCATACTTGGATTAAAATAGGCAATCTGCTCCATTCTAAGTAACACTTCGCTATTTGGGAAAATTGACCTCTCAATATTCTTTAATACTCCGGTAACCTGCACTTCCAAACCGTTTAGATTTATTGATTTGCCCATTGGGTCTTGATCACCGAAAGCGGTATTTGCAAATTTTTCCGAAATCAAAGCGCTGTTCATCGCTGCGAGCGATGTTTGCTTGTCGCCGAGTATCAGTTCAAAATCAAACAGTTCAAAAAAAGTGGTGTCTGCAAAACTGATATTTACATTAAACTTATTTTCTCCGATTTCAGCAGGACCTGATTGATTGGCAGTGCAAACGCAAATTTTTTCAATTTCAGGGTATCTGTCTATAAGATGGTCTGCTAATTTGTATGCACATCCGTGATAATTTTCATTTCCAAGCACATAAATTCTATTAGCTTTGGAATGATAATTATCTGTCGACAATTCGTTTTTTGTATAATTGGCAATAATGATAATGAAAATCAGGGAGACGATGAGTCCGAAAAGGCAGATGAAACTGTAGGTTTTATTTCGGCTCCAAAAAACTAAGGATGATTTTAGGGACATGGGGTTTAGTGGTTAATATATTACAATATCTTATCACTGCCAATCTACCAAATCTGCGCACGTTTTTCTGGAGCTAACCACATTGGATCTCCCTCTTTTACATTAAAAGCATCAATAAAGTTTTCACAATGCGGGAGGATTCCGTTTACGCGCCACTTTCCGAGCGAATGAGGATCATCTTTTGTTCTGAGTACAATCTCTTCATCGCGAATGTTTCCAGCCCAAACATTCGCGTATGCTATAAAAAAGCGTTGTTCGGGATTAAATCCATCCATTATGTCTTGAATTTTTCCTTCAGCTTTTGCTTTTTGGAGTGCATCATACGAGATGTTTATTCCTCCATTGTCGGCAATATTTTCTCCTAAAGTAAATTCTCCATTAGCAAACAAATTGGGAAGTACTTCAATTTTGTTGTAATGTTCTACTAATTTTGTTGAGCGCTCCTCAAAATTTATTGTATCTTCATCAGTCCACCAGTTGCAAAGATTTCCAGTTTTATCGAATTTTCTTCCCTGATCATCAAATCCATGTGTCATTTCGTGTCCAATAACTACTCCGATAGCTCCGTAATTCACGGCATCGTCTGCTTTTAAGTTAAAAAATGGTGGTTGTAAAATACCGGCCGGGAAGCAAATTTCGTTGGTAGAAGGGTTATAATAAGCATTCACAGTTTGCGGCGTCATTAGCCATATGGTTTGGTCAACAGGCTTTCCGATTTTACCTAATTGGTATTCAATTTCAAAACGCGAGGCACGCACTACATTTTCATAATAACTTAAAGAAGCGTCAATTTCCAAATCAGAGTACTCTCTCCATTTATCAGGATACCCAATTTTAACAATCATGGCATTCAGTTTGTCAATCGCTTTTTCTTTTGTTTCATTCGACATCCATGTTAATTTATCAATTCTATCAGCCATAGCCAACCGAAGATTTTTAACCAAATGCAACATCCGTTCTTTGGCATCTGCGGGAAAATATTTCTCCACATACATTTGTCCAACTGCTTCACCGAGCGAGCCATCTACTACACTCACTACACGTTTCCAGCGGGGTTGGTTTTCTGTTTTCCCAGATAGTATTTTGCCGTAAAAATCAAAATCTGCACTCACAAACTCATCACTTAAAAAAGAAGCTGCACGATTTATAATTGTCCATGCTAAATAAGCTTTTATCGTCTCTAAATTGGTAGAAATGAGAATATCGTTTAATCCTTTCAAATAATCGGGTTGTTCTACATTTACTTTTTTCAAATTAGATAAATGTAATTGTGAAAAATAATTTTCTATAGAAAAATCCGGGATTATTTTTTGAAGTTCAACTACTGTTTTTGGGTTATAAGTTATAAATGGGTCGCGCATCTCTTCTTTAGTCATAAATATTTTTGCCATCTCAGTCTCTAGATTTAACACATTTTGAGCCAACTGTTTCTCATTGCCTTTCATTCCTGCCATTTCAGAATATTCTGAAAGAGAAAACAACTTTTCCATTAAGACAGAATAAGCATCACGGATAGACTGAGAAGATTCTTCCAAATAATAATCCCTGTTTCCAATTCCTAACCCTGTTTGCTCAATCCACGCTATATTTATACTGCTATTTTTTGGGTCAGCTTCCCCGAAAGTATAAAAAAATGGATAAACGCCTTTTAATCCCATTTCTGCCATAATTTCTGGAAGTTGTTCTATTGAAGTCATCTCTACAATTGTTTTCAGTTCTGCTTGAAGAGGTTTTGCTTTCTGACTTTCAATAGTTTCAATATCCATCCCCAAATTGTAGAGATCTCCAATTTTTTGTTTTATCGAATTTTTTTCATGTTTTTCTGCAGAAATAGCAGAAATTAATTCTTTAAGTTGTTCTACGTTGTTTTCTGCTAATTTGTCGAAACTTCCAAAGCGTGAATGTTCTCCTAAAAGAGGATTATTATCTATCCAGCCGCCACAAGCGTACCGATAAAAATCTACAACAGGGCTAACTGTTGTGTCTAAGTTAGAATAATCAATTCCTGAAGTCAATTCTGTTTTTTTTAAAGAACAGGAGGTTGTGGTAATAATAAGTGCTACAAGCACCCAAAAAAGACGATTTTTCATACGTATAAGTATTTTAATATTAATAGATTAGAATGATGCAACTGTTATAAATTAATAGATGCGAATATATTTAAATTAACGGGATTATACCCTATGTTATTATAAATTCCTAATTCGCCCGTTAGCAGCATCTATGTTATCTATGAAAATTGTATCTATATCCAATTAGGCGAATATAGAAAATAAGTAATCATTTTTTTTATTTTTGCGCCCCTATTTGAAATTATTCTTAATTATGAAAAAAAACCTGCTCGTTTTAGCTCTATTTATTTTAGTATCAACAACTACCGTCTTCTCCCAAAGCGGGATGGAAAACCCTGTGAAATGGGAATTTAAAACAGAAAAAATCAACGATTCAATTGCGGAACTGCATTTTATTGCCGTAATTCAAGACAAATGGCATCTCTATGCACAGCAACACAACAACGGAATGGAGCTCCCTTTGAAGTTTATCTTCAACTCCTCGCCCAATTTTAAAAAGATCGGCAAAGTTTGGGAACCAAAACCCATAGTGTATTACGACCCTGTGTATAAAGATACTTCACTCTATTTTGACAAAAAAGTTATCTTTAAGCAAATAATACAAGTGCTAAATAATGAGCCGTTTAATGTAAAAGGTGAACTTACAGGACAGGCTTGTATTGAAGGGCGGTGTGTAGCAATTGACCAATCCTTTGCTTTTTCGGTTTCAGGGTTTGAAAAGATAAATATTGGTTCTTCCCATGAAGATATTGTTGATAATGAAGAAATTACTGAAGACAATAAATCACAATTAGAAAGTGTTTCAGCAGATGGCGATGCGCATGCCTCAGAAGATTCTATCCTTCTCTTTTTCCTGTTTGCCTTTTTGGGCGGTTTGGCGGGCTTGCTCATGCCTTGCGTATTTCCGATGATACCGATGACTATTTCCTATTTCTTAAAAATGGAAAAAAGAGTTAAAAGTTATGCGCTTTTTTTCGGAATCTCTATTGTAATCATTTTCTTGCTGTTGGGTATCTTGTTGTCGATCATTTTTGGTCCCGATTTTGCGAATATTGTGAGTACGCACTGGCTTCCCAATATTATCTTTGCCGCTATTTTTGTGATTTTTGCCATTTCACTGTTCGGTTATTTCGAGATTGCCTTGCCAAGCAGTTGGATCAACAAATCAGCGAAAATGGAAAATACCGGCGGACTTATCGGTGTGTTTTTTATGGCATTAACATTAGTGTTAGTCTCTTTTTCCTGCACGTTGCCCATTGCCGGTGCAGTGGCGCTAAACTCTGTTGATGGTTCGTTTTTTAAACCCATTATCGGAATGTTGGGATTTTCACTCGGGATTGCCGTTCCGTTCACGCTGTTTGCCTTTTTCCCCGGGATGTTAAAAACGATGCCCAAATCGGGCGGCTGGATGAACACCATGAAAGTGATGTTGGCGTTTGTAGAGTTGGCGTTTGCACTGAAGTTTTTAAATGTACCCGACCAAACTTACGGTTGGCGTATTTTAGATCGTGAAATCTACTTGGCATTTTGGATTGTGATTTTTGCCATGATGGGTTTTTATTTGCTTGGAAAAATCCGTTTCCCCCACGACGAGGCCGCCCCGGTGCAAAAAAGTTGGTTCCGCTACATATTATCCATTTTTACTTTTTCCTTTGTCGTTTACTTAATTCCAGGTATGTTTGGAGCTCCTTTAAAAGCCATTTCAGGCTGGCTACCACCCATGACAACTCAGGATTTTGACATCAGCAAAATAGTGCGCGAAGAAACGGCCACATTGTCAAGAGCTTTTACAGATGAAGACCAATGGGAAAAACCGCGCTATGCAGATAAATTGCACCTACCTCACGGCATTTTTGGATATTTCGACCTAGATCAGGCGTTGCAAGTTGCAAAAAAAGTAAATCGTCCAGTGTTTATTGACTTTACAGGACACGGCTGCGTGAACTGCAGAAATGTGGAGAGTGCTATTTGGGCTGACTCCCGCGTGCGTTCTAAATTTGCACAAGAATTTGTAGTTGTGGCGCAATATGTAGATGATAAAGTGATAAAACTGCATCCTGAAGACCAAATTTTGGATAATAACGGAGACACTATTACCATGTTAGGGAAAAAAGCTATGTTTTACGAACAAAACAGATATAAGGAAAATTCGCAGCCGTGCTACATTATTGCAGATGTGGATGGAACTGTATTAACCGGACCTATTTATTACGAGTTAAATGTAGAGAACTATTTAAAGTTTTTGGATGAAGGAGTAAGGTTGTTTAGAAAGAAAAACTAGGTTGATTCTACAAAATATTTACTAATTGCTCTTTAATTTTTTCTGCTTCGTCTTTCATTAATACAACAATCTGTTGAATATTAAAATCATTTGCTTTTGAACCGATTGTATTGATCTCTCTACCGATTTCTTGAACTATAAAGCCCAATTTTTTCCCTGCATTGGTTTCTTTTAAGGTGTCTAAAAAATATTCGCAATGCTTGCACAATCGAATTTTCTCCTCAGTAATATCTAATTTTTCTATGTAAAAAATCAACTCTTGTTCCAAGCGATTCGGATCATATTTTAGAGGCAGATTTTCAAGACTTTCAATCAGTTTTTTCTTCAATTCTACTTTACGATTGTTTTCAAACGGCGTAATTTCTTTAATCATACTTGATATAAGTTGAATACGATATGTAAAATCTGCCGACAGGGTGTCGCCCTCTTCCTCTCTAAAACGATTTACTGCATCGCAGGTGGTCATTATTCCGGCAAAAACAACGTTCCAAAGATTTTCAGAAACTTCCTCTTTTGGGGTAGAGATCACATCAGGCAGATGGAGAGTTTGTGCAAAAATATCTGTGTTTACAGGATTATTCACATATTTTGACAACTTTGTTAACTCATTGAAATATGCTTTCGCCAAATTATCATCAATGGCCACTGTTGGGCTGTCTGTTTTTTCAATATAGATATTCATTTCAATCTTTCCACGCTCCAACTCTTTAACTATCAACGCCCTCATCTCGTTTTCTTTTTCTCTTAGCAAAGGCGAAATTCTGACGCTTAAATCCAATTGTTTGCTGTTCAATGCTCTTATTTCAATTACTATCGTTTTTCCTTCACAGTTTAAAGTGGATTTACCAAAGCCTGTCATTGATTTTATCATAATAAAGATTTATAGATTAAAAATTGTAAGAATATAGATATGGTTTTTACTTTTGTTCAAGGTTTGAAAATAATGCCGCAAACATATATTTTTTTTAAAGATTTTAGCTAGTATTAATACTTTTCACTTTCATGTAAAAAAAAAAATGGATATTTGCAGCCTATCATAAAAAAAACCGATGTTACGAAATTTTACTTGCGGAGAACTCTCAATCAGTAATATAAATCAACAAGTTACGCTTTGTGGTTGGGTGCAAAAAAATAGAAAATTAGGAGGAATGACGTTTATAGATTTGCGTGATAGATACGGCATTACACAATTAGTTTTTAATAGCGAACAAAATGCCGAGCTGTGTAAAACCGCCGAACAGATCGGAAGAGAATGGGTAATTCAAGCTAAAGGAATTGTTGCAGAACGGTATAACAAAAACAAAAATATTCCAACCGGTGAGATTGAAATTTTAGTAGCTGAGCTAACCGTTTTAAACAGATCAGAAATCCCTCCTTTTACTATTGAAGATGAATCGGATGGCGGCGACGAACTGCGAATGAAATACCGCTATTTGGATTTGCGTAGAAATCCGGTGAAGAAAAATATCATTTTTCGCCATCATCTTGCAATAGAAGTCAGAAACTATATGAACAGTATAGGTTTTTTAGAAATTGAAACCCCTTTTCTGATCAAATCTACTCCCGAGGGCGCCCGCGATTTTATTGTCCCTTCACGTATGAATCAAGGAGAATTTTACGCGCTGCCGCAATCCCCGCAAAATTTTAAACAATTGCTGATGATTTCGGGCTACGACAGATATTTTCAAATTGTACGCTGCTTCAGAGATGAAGATTTACGCGCCGACCGCCAGCCCGAATTTACTCAAATTGACTGCGAAATGTCGTTTGTGGAACAGGATGATATTTTACAAACTTTCGAGGGATTAGTTAAGCATGTTTTTAAGAAAGTTAAAAATATTGAAATTGAAGCAATTCCGCGCATGACTTTTGAGGAGGCGATGCGACTTTACGGTTGCGACAAACCCGACACCCGGTTCGATATGCAATTTGTGGAATTAAATGATACGTTGAAACATCGCGAGTTCTCTGTTTTTAATCATGCAGAACTGATTGTGGGCATTGTAGCCAAAGGGTGCGCAAACTATTCGCGCAAACAATTAGATGCTTTGACCGAGTTTGTGAAGCGCCCGCAAATTGGCGCAGGCGGATTAGTGTATGTAGTTTGTCAACAAGAGGATACATATAAATCTTCCGTAGATAAGTTTTACAACCAAGAAGATTTAAAAAGATTAGCAACAAAATGCAATGCAGAATCCGGCGATCTCATCCTTATCATGTCGGGAGATACTGATAAAGTGCGTAAACAACTTTGCGAATTGCGTTTGGAGATGGGTAAACAATTAGATTTGCGTAAAGCAGGCGTATATAAACCCCTTTGGGTAACTGATTTTCCTTTGTTAGAGTGGGATGATGAAACCCTACGCTATTATGCAAAACATCACCCGTTTACTTCACCAAAACCGGAACATATCCCATTGTTAGAAACCAATCCCGGCGCGGTAAATGCTAATGCTTACGACTTGGTAATTAACGGAACGGAGATTGGCGGCGGCTCTATCCGTATCTATAATAAAGAATTACAACAAAAAATGTTCTCCATTTTGGGATTTACACCCGAAGAAGCCCAACAACAATTCGGATTTTTGATGAATGCTTTTCAATACGGATCTCCTCCACATGGCGGAATCGCTTTTGGATTAGACAGAATGTGTGCCATTTTGTGTGACTCAGAATCTATTCGCGATTTTATTGCATTCCCTAAAAACAATTCCGGACGAGACACTATGCTCGATGCTCCTGCTAAAATTTCCAAAACCCAACTTGATGAATTGGGAATCAAATCTTTAAATTATTAAATCATTAAATCAATATTTATATGAACAAACAAAACGAACTTAACTCATTCAGTGTCATCGATTTTTCATGGAAATGGCGCAAACCCTTATTAATCGTTACTATCTTATCAGGTGTATTAGCTTTTATAATAGCATTGTTTATTAACCCAATGTATCAATCAACGGCTGTTGTATTCGCACCTCAATATAATTCATTTTTGATTGAGAATTATAATATGATATCCGACCTGAAAAGCTATGGACAAGAACACGAAACTGAACAATTGCTTCAAATTCTAAATTCAAGAGATTTAAAAGATACTCTTGTAAGTAGATTTAATTTAATCGAATATTATAATATTGATACTACGCAAAAGCATTGGAAATATTTACTTTATAAAGAATTGGATGGAAATATTAAAGTAAGAAGAACTCAATATGGAGGTATTCTCATTTCTGTGTATGATGTAGATCCTGACCATGCCGCAAAACTTGCAAATGCTATGGTAAACGAATCAGATAATTTTAAAAACAACATTGAAAAAGAACGCTCTTTAGCTGCTTGTGAAATACTAAAAAATCAAATAGAAGATGTGAATCTACAAATGATTGTTATCAATGATTCTGTTCAAAAACTTGCTAATGAGGGGCTTTTTATTTACGACTTGCAAGTAGAACGTGTCATGCAGCAATATGCGGTTGCTTTGGGACAAGGAAACTCATCGGGTGTACAACGCCTCCAAAAAGAGATCGATAAAATTTCTAAATGGGGACCCACAAGCGTCATATTACGCGAAAACCTGATCTATCTTATCCGTCGTGAAACACAACTAAAATCTATGCTTTGGAATGCCGAAATGAATTTAAGCGAACTGATGCCTACAAAGTTTGTTGTAGAAAAAGCAATTCCAAATGATAAGAAAGTGTATCCAAAAAAATTACTTATCGCATTTTTCTCTTCTGTGGGCGCTTTTATTACAACATTTTTTGTATTATTATTTATGGAAAAAATCAAAGCTAATATCTTGATGAACAAAAAAGAAGAATAATGATGAATAGCGTTCAAAAATGGGTAGGAATATCATCTGGAGCGATTTTTATAATCATTAACTGTTGTGCATTATTTTTAGGATTTGAATATATTCCATTTATCTCATTTGCTCTTATTGGTTTATATTTATTATTCTTCAAATTAGATTTATTAATTTATTTGTTGGCATTTGTAACTCCTTTGTCTATTCCTTTTGAAAATGAAAAGGTTAATTTAGGAATATCTATTCCAAGCGAAATCATTATGGTATTGATTACAATACTATTTTTTGTACGTATCTTTATTGACCTAAAATTAGAAAAAAAGATAATATTCCATCCGATTACAATTGCTATTTTAGCTTATCTGTGTTGGATATTTCTTACTTCCATTACGAGTGAATTACCAATCGTATCATTCAAATTTCTACTTTCTAAAACTTGGTTCATTGTTTCTTGTTATTTTCTCATATTGTGGTTTTTGAAAAAAGATATTTCCAAATGGGTTAAATTCATGAATTGTTATATGGCGGGATTGGCTATTGTGATTTGCATCGCTACGGTTAAGTTGGCGCAAGCGGGATTATTTTCGAAAGGATTACATTGGATTATGAGTCCATACTACAATGACCATACTGCCTACGGCGCTGCAATTGCACTATTTATACCTTTGCAAATAGGATTTTTCTTTTTACCCGATAGACCAAATTACTCTAAACTGGGCTATGTGCTGTCTCTCTGTTTTCTACTGGTAGGACTCTATTTCTCGTATTGCAGGGCAGCGTGGCTAAGTATTATTATTATTATGATACTATTTTTTATCTTAAAACTAAGAATTAAATTAAGCTGGGTTCTTGTTGGTGTAGGGTTGCTTGCATTTATTTTCTATAGCTTTTCTGACGAAATTATTTATCGTATGGGACGTAACTCTCAAGATTCTTCAAAAAATATTGATGAACATATCCAATCTATCAGCAATATCTCTACAGATGCCTCTAATGTGGAACGATTAAATCGCTGGGTTTCCGCTTTCGGAATGATTGAAGAGCGCCCTATTGTGGGTTGGGGACCAGGAACCTATCAATTTGTTTATGCTTCTTTTCAAAAACCTCAATATAAAACGATTATCACTACAAATTTTGGCGATGGCGGAAATGCGCATAGCGAATTTATCGGTCCTACCGCTGAAACCGGATTTATTGGATTGGCAACAGTTTTAGCTATAATGACTGCAACTCTTTACACCGGTATTAGAACATATATTTCATCACGACGAAAAGAGATAAAGATAATTTCACTATCTGCAACATTAGCCCTCATCTCATATTACATACACGGTACAATGAACAACTTTTTGGATACCGACAAACTCTCGCTCCCTTTTTGGGCATGCGTAGCAATTATTGTGGCAATGGACATTATGAGGAAAGAAGAGGAAGAAATAAAGAATTAAACGAAACGATTCAAATAAAAAAGTACGGCGGAATGGTAAATTCCGCCGTACTTTTTACTCATTACTCACTAATTACTACTTAATAATTACCAATCGTTTCACTACAACATCACTGTTGTCGGAATAGAGTCTTACAAAGTAGATACCATCTTCATATTTGTTTACATTGATTTCTAATTTTTCATTAATAACTTTATGCTCAGCTAATTTGCGCCCTTGTAAATCGTAGATCTCTACACGGTTAAGTTCTTTACCTTCTATGGTTACTTCTCCGTTGGTAGGGTTCGGGAAGATGCTGTAAGAAAGCGCTTTGAAATCATTAATACTGACAGTGATTATTTTTACAATTTTTTCCGATTCGCAATGCCCATAAACCGCAGAGACTTGATACGTATATTTTCCATCATCAAGGTCTTCATCTGTATATTCAGTCTCTATTATGGGATCTTCATTGATTTGTTCTTCATCACGATAAACATTATAACCCAGCAATTCACCATCTATCTCTTCGGGTTCATCCCAAGTGAGAGTAACTGTGTAATCGTCGGTTATTAAATAGGAAAGATTAGCAGGCGGTTCGCAAAACTCAGGATCTATGGTAACAAGAACCGGATCCGACAATTCCGAAATGCAATTTTGGTTCACTACACTAATTTGGTAGGAGTAGGTTCCTGCCGCAAGGTTTTCATCAACATATTCTCTTTCTGTTAAAAACTCTCCATTAATTTTGGTGCCGTTACGATAGATATTATATACTAATCCTTCAATTTCTTCAGAAACGCCCCAGGTAATAATAGCATTTTTTCCTTCTGCAAAACCGGCTACATTAGTAGGTTGAATACAAGGAGTAAAGTTGCAAATTACATTCGACATTTCGGCGTAAGATTCTTTATTTCCGGAATAAACGGCAGTAACATTATACACATACACTCCTTCTTCAATATTTTCTTCTGTATAAGTAGTTGTTGTAAGAAGCGTACTATTCAATTTAGTTCCACTACGGTAAATGTTGTAGCCGTCGGGCGTTCCATCTGCGGGGGCTTCCCATGTAGTTGTAATGGTTTCGCCGTTTAATACAGCTACCACATTTTGAGGACGGGCATATATTTCGGGAATCACAAAAGTATAGTCGTGGGTTTGTCCGTATGTATATGCATCGCATGCATTTGGCGGGTAAGTATTCCAATTAACGCGAAGTCTGAAACGGTGTTCTCCCGGTGTCGCTTCTTGTGGAACAGAAAAAGTAGTGGTGTACTCTGCATTAGCCACAGGACATGAAACCTGAATTAGTTGTTCGTTAGAATCAAAAATGTTATTCCCGTTCAAATCAAACCATCCTCTAACATAATCACTACCGTAAGCACATTTCACTTTAATCGTATATTGCTGTCCGGGTTCCAATGTAAAACTCATGTTTGTAAAATTTTGGTACCCACCGGTTGTACAAGTTGTACTTGGGTTATTCAACAACTCCGTTTGATCTGAATTTTTGATAATAACAACAGAAGTGAATTTATCGCCTGCGCCGGATGCACAATTCGTACTACCGGGTGTGCAGTAGCTATCTGAACCTGCATTGGAAACGGTGAAATCTTCGGTTTCAGCGCGTCCATATTGCGCAGTTATCAGCAGGTCCATATTAGCCGTATGCCCGAAAGGCATACCGGCGTCAGTAATTACTGTAAACGGGAATTCAATGGTTTCTCCGGCAATTAAGTTTTGTCCGGCACGGTTTTTCTCTTCACAAGCTAAGGTCACATATGGGCTGTTAACTGTGAGATTTCCTTTAACGCCGAAAGCTTCGGCATGGCCTGTATTTTTCACCACTGTAGTAATGGTAGCCACTGTTCCTTTTGTTAATGAGCCGTTTTCAACACCATCCACAAGCACTTTATCCAAAGTAAACACAGGGGCGTAGGCTTTCAGGTTCATTTTGCTTTCCCATAAAGTTTTAGCTCCGGAAACCGCTATGTTTACGGGAAAAGTTTTATTATCAGGAATGGAGTTATCAACAGTTACATTGAAAGTAACGGTTGCCGTACCTCCTGCTGCAATAGGTACCGTTATTTGTCCGGTAGGATTGTTAATGGTAAGTAAGGGGTCTTCGCAAGCAAGGGTAACCGTAATTGTTCCGGTAGTTGGGTCAGTACCTACATTTTTCAAGGTTACTGTAATGTCAGCATTAGTAGAAATGTAAGTTAAAGCGTTTCCATCGGCAGGCAGGTAGCTGTCATAAATTATGTACGCGCCATCGGCTGGGATACAGTCAATATTTTCATAAATTGTGTTGGTATTAAATGCGGTAACCACAAGCAGAACATCTCCGGGTAGGAAATCGTTATCAATAGTTACATTTCCGTCTTCATCGGTAATGGCAGAATAATAGACTCCGTTTTGAGAGATACAAACCAACGCATCTTTCACCGGATTGCCATTAGCGGTAATGGTTGTTGAGTAAGGCATTCCCACTAAAATGGTAGGCATGGAAGAGGCAAGCACAGCCGGCGGCATGGTTCTTAATTGCAAAGAAGCGTCTCCGAAAGTAGTCCAGGTATGAAGGGTATTAACATCACCAGAACCTTGACTTTCTGTTAACATTAAGTTTCCGGCATTTACCACAATGGAGCCCCAAGTTGTGCGTAATTCAGTAGTACTGATTCCATTTTGTCCGGGATAATTGGCATAATTAAAACCGCCACATAAAACATCGTAAAAATAGTCTTGTCCTCTCATAGGCTCTGCCCAAGGCTGGTTAATTGTTGACATCCACGTAACCACAGCGCCGCCATTTTGTTTTTTCAACCATGCTTCTGCAAAGCAATCAGAACTATTATGAAATGCGCCATTAACACAAGCAACAGAAACAATAAAGGGTAGTTTTTCTCCATTAGTTAAGTTCGTAATATGTGAATTACTAAATCCTGTTGTAACAAAAGAGGTTGCACTGCCATGTCCGCAATAAGCAATAGTAGAAGCGCCCGTATTGATATAATTACTTAAATTAGCTGCGGTGCACCCGGTTTCATTTTCATAAAGCCGATAATGGGTATTATAGTTATAAGTGGGTTCAAGCCGTTGGCTGTAAATTCTTTGAATATGAAGCCAGTCTTTTTCTCCATCATCTGCAGGACCTGTATCATTTGATCCCATACCAATAAAAGAGGAGTACCATCCTTCCATACTTGGGTTCTTTTCATATTGAATAGCTTTATTAATTTGAATGTTAAGTTGATCTGCGTTAGAGCAGGAAAAACGGCCTACTGATATATCGGGAAAATTATCTGTACCCACTACACAACCCATTTTAGGATCTGTTGGAGCGCTTTCGCCGCCGCCCAGGTCGGATTTAATATCTGCCCAGTCGCCCACCAATTGCACATAGAGAATGTTATTGTTTTCATTATATTTTTGTTGGATAAGCGATTTAACATTGGTGCCGGTAGCTACAATCTCTTTATGAACAATAAACCCTTTTTCTTTCTTCCATTGAATATAGCTATCTATGGTTTCTTGGTCACGCGGAGTTGTAATCACCAAAATTTCGCCATATTGCGCCATTGGAAGATCATATCTTGTAACATCAAAATTTAAGAAAAGAGATTGATACATACCTATCATCTCTTTTACCGGTGAAAGATTTTCTTTCATTAAAGGGTTGGTGGCGGGTTGGTTGTTTTCAGTTAAAAGCACATCCATTTTGTTATAAACGCGCAAGGTATTGGTAACCGCATTATACTGGAATGGGAAAACTCTCACGGAAGTACCTCTCACATCGCGAATAATGTAAGGTTCATCTGCGGTAGCCAAATTGCCCGGATAAAATTTATCTATCATAGATTCCGGAGCAATTTCATAAGGGATTGTGGTTGGATCTTGATTTCTGATGATCGTTCCTCTGGAAGGCACTAACGGAAAAGAGAGTGTGTAATCGGTGTAGTCGGAATAAACTACCTCTACGTCCACATTTTTCTTTGCGGGCAATTGGATCGCTGCGCTGATGAACGGCAATTCTGCCCACCCTTTTTCTTGAGTAACCGTTGAACTGCTAAAAACGATTTGTTGAAAATTGACACCATCAAATTGAACAGTCTCAATATTCCAGTTGGTTACTGAAAAAGACACCTGATACTCAGTGCTACTTGGTTGTGAAAATTTTGCTTCAAAGCCTTTTTGTGCGAAAGAAAGTGTACAAATTAAGGCAAAAATTACAGAAAGGATAATTTTTTTCATAAATAATGTTTTATAGATTTAATTAATATTTAAGATTAAGCGTGCAAAAATAGGAAAAAAGTTGTGGGGGTGGAGTTTTTGTGTAAAAAAATGTAGTTTTTTGAACAAAAAACGGAAAAAAGAGCAGAAAAATGATATTACTATTTATTCGTGGCTATATCTAACAATTTTCATATAACCTAAAAAATATATTTTTGCGCTCGAAAAAAAAGCACTTATGATTTATTTAGACAACTCAGCTACCACTTTTCCAAAACCCGATTGTATGTACGATTTTATGAGCGGGTTTTACAAAAACCATGGTGTAAACCCGGGCAGATCGGGATTTGATGCTGCCATTGAAACCGAAGAGATCGTACAAAAAACACGTAAATTGATGACAGACCTTTTGAATGGCGGTAGCGATTATAACAGGCTCACATTCAGTTATAACGCAAGTGATTCTTTGAATCTCATCATTCAAGGATTAGCAGAGCCTAATGCGCACGTCATCACTACTATGCTGGAACACAATTCGGTACTTCGTCCTTTGTATTGTCTAAAAGAGGATGGAAAACTGCAAGAGGTTACCTATCTCCCTTTTGACAAAGATGGCTATGTAAATCCCGATGATTTTCGTAAAGCGATACGTCCTAATACTAAATTTGTAGTTTGTACACACTGTTCCAATGTGCTGGGAACTTTTCAGCCATTGCATGAGATCGGGAAAATTTGCAAAGAACACGGATTGATTTTTGTTGTGGATGGCAGTCAGGGGGCTGGCGCAGCTCGCGTAGATATGCAAGCTGACAATATTGATGTGTATATTTTTACGGGACATAAATGTTTGATGGGTCCAACCGGCATTGGAGGCTCTTACGTGCGCGAGGGAGTGGAGATTAAGCACACGCGCTATGCAGGCACCGGAGTGCGCTCTGCCTATCCCAAGCATTTGGATGAATATCCGTATCGTTTGGAGTATGGCACTCTAAATTTGGTAGGAGTTGCCGGCTTATATGCCGGAGTATCCTGGGTGTTAGAACAAGGGATTGAAAATATCCACAAACGTGAAATGGAATTGTGGGAGAAACTTCGCCAAGGGATGCAAGCAGTGAAAGGGGTAATCACCTATTGCGCCAACTTTCCGGAAAGAAAAAACCCGGTGTTGAGTTTTAATATCCAAGGTTTTGAAGCCGCCGACGTAGGGATGATGCTTGATGTGGACTACGAGATTGCGTGCCGTACCGGTTTGCAATGCGCTCCGAAAGTTCACGAACTCATTGGCACACTGCCTATTCATGGTACCGCTCGGTTCAGTATAGGCGCTTTCAACACAGAAGCAGATATTGATGCGGCAATTTTAGCCATAAAGGAGATTTCGGCGATTAGGAACTAGAGGTGTATTCCGATGTAGTTTTGCGGAGTAATCCTTCGCAACTCTTTTTTTATATCTTCTGTAACATTCAAACATTCAATAAAATCAAGAATAACTTTTTTGGTTATCTCTTTGCCTCTTGTGGCAAATTTTAGTGCTTCGTAGGGTTCAGGATAACCTTCTCTTCGTAAAATAGTTTGAATTCCTTCGGCAACCACCGCCCAATTGTTTTCCAAATCCTCATTAAGTTTTTCATTATTTAGAATGAGTTTATTGATGCCGTGCTGCAACGCTAATAGCGCTATCATACTATGGGCAAGGGGTACACCGATATTGCGGGTTACCGTGCTGTCTGATAAATCGCGTTGCAACCGAGAAACGGGCAGTTTGGCGGAGAGCCCCTCAAACAGAGCGTTAGCAATACAGATATTGCCCTCTGCATTTTCAAAATCAATGGGATTCACTTTATGCGGCATTGCCGAAGAACCAACCTCTTTTTCGCTTACTTTCTGCTTGAAGTAGTTCATGGAGATGTAGCTCCACACATCGCGGGCGAAGTCAAGCAGAATGGTGTTGATCCTTTTTAGGGTGTCAAAATAGGCTGCCATCATGTCGTAGTGTTCTATTTGTGTGGTGGTTCGCAAACGTTTTAATCCTAATTTATCTTCCAAGAATTTGTTTCCGAAAGTTACCCAGTCAATTTCGGGGAAAGCAACATGGTGGGCATTGAAATTGCCGATGGCGCCGCCGAATTTTCCACAAAACGGAATACTTTCAAACAATGCCAACTGATTTTCAATTCTTTCATAAAACACAAACCATTCCTTTCCCATGGTAGTGGGAGAAGCAGGCTGTCCGTGTGTACGCGACAACATAGGAATTTGCATCCATTCCATTGCGTATTTCCGTAAAAGTTGCTGTATATTTTCTATCTCCTCAAACCAAACATCCTGATGAAATGCTTTCATCAAATAGGGAATTGCAGTATTGTTAATATCTTGCGAGGTTAACCCGAAATGAATAAACTCTTTATATTCTGACAGATGCAAAGTGTCAAATCTCTCTTTTAGGAAATACTCAACTGCTTTCACATCGTGGTTTGTAACGCTTTCAATTTGGATGATCTGGCGCGCATCCTCTTCGGAAAAGTGTTGATAAATAGCACGCAGTTCTTCAAAAACATTGTGATTAATTTTTTTCAATTGGGGCAGTGGAATTTCGCACAACGCAATAAAGTACTCAATTTCTACGAATGTTCGTGTCCGAATCAGGGCAAACTCGGAAAAATAATCGGATAGTGCAGAAATTTTTTTATAATACCTTCCATCTAAGGGTGAGATCGCTGTTAATCTGTTTACGGAGGACATAGTTTATGATTTTGGATTGACAAAGAAACATTTTTTCAAATGAAAAAAGGCTGTTTCTATTTTAGAAAAACAGCCCTTTTGTGATTCCGGCAGGATTCAAACCTGCAACCTTCTGATCCGTAGTCAGATACTCTATTCAGTTGAGCTACGGAACCGTTTTGGGACGGCGAAAATAGGATTTTTTTTGAATATTATCTTGTTTATAAAAAAATCATTTACGCTTGAGGGGAGATTTATTCTTAATCATTCTAGTACATTCCGGGCATTCCTCCTCCCATTCCTCCTCCCATTGGGGCAGGTGGAGTTTCTTCCTTAATTTCAGAAAGGACACACTCTGTAGTGAGTAACATTCCGGCTATTGAAGCGGCATTTTCTAATGCAACGCGGGCTACTTTGGTTGGATCGATTACGCCGGCTAAGATCATATCTTCATACACATCAGTGCGGGCATTGTAGCCAATTTTTCCTTTAGCATCTTTCACGGCATTAACTACCACCGATCCTTCTTTTCCTGCATTTTCAACAATTTGGCGAAGCGGCTCTTCTAAAGCGCGTTTAATAATTTCTATTCCAATTTGTTGATCTTCGTTTTCAGTTTTCAGCTTCGAGAGGGCATCAATAGCGCACAGATAGGCAACGCCGCCGCCGGGGATGATTCCTTCTTCAATGGCAGCACGAGTAGCATGCAATGCATCGTCGAAGCGGTCTTTTTTCTCTTTCATTTCCACTTCCGAAGCGGCGCCCACATAAATAACTGCAACCCCACCGGCTAATTTTGCCAAACGTTCCTGCAATTTTTCCCGATCATAATCCGATTTTGTTTTTTCAATTTGTGATTTAATCTGCATAACACGGTCGGCAATATCTTTTTTTGCTCCTTTACCACTTACAATGGTGGTGTTTTCTTTGTCCACTGTAATTTTTTCGGCAGAACCAAGCATATCTAACTGCGCATCTTCCAACTTGAATCCTTTTTCTTCGGTAATTACCAAACCGCCGGTTAAGATGGCAATATCTTCCAACATCTCTTTTCTTCTGTCGCCAAAGCCGGGAGCTTTCACGGCAACAATTTTCAATCCGGCACGAAGTCTATTTACTACTAAGGTAGCTAATGCTTCACTTTCCAAGTCTTCCGCAATAATTAACAAAGGACGGCCTGTTTGTACTACTTTTTCCAAAATAGGCAGAAACTCTTTCATGTTGCTCATTTTTTTGTCGTAGATCAAGATGAAAGGATTTTCATACACAGCTTCCATTTTTTCAGCATCGGTAACAAAATAGGGAGAGATGTAGCCTCTATCAAATTGCATACCTTCCACTACTTTCACTTCGGTTTCGGTACCTTTTGCCTCTTCGATAGTTATAACGCCTTCTTTTTTAACTTTTTGCATAGCTTCGGCTATCACTTTACCAACGAAAGCATCGTTATTTGCAGAAACAGAAGCAACCTGTTCAATTTTTTCGTGGTTGTCGCCAATAGTTTGGGATTGTTTTTTCAGATGTTGTACTACTGCATTCACTGCGATGTCAATACCGCGTTTTAGATCCATAGGATTAGCGCCTGCGGTAACATTTTTCAATCCGGTATTAAAAATAGCTTGTGCTAATAATGTGGCTGTAGTTGTGCCATCGCCGGCTTGGTCGTTGGTTTTAGAAGCCACTTCTTTCACCATTTGTGCGCCCATATTTTCGATAGGCTCGCTCAGTTCAATTTCTTTGGCTACGGTAACGCCATCTTTCGTAATTTGCGGCGCACCGAATTTTTTGTCAATAATTACATTTCTACCTTTGGGGCCTAAGGTAACTTTCACTGCATTGGTTAATGCATCCACGCCTTTTTTTAATCCTTCGCGTGCTTCCCATTCATATACAATTTTCTTTGCCATAACAATTTTTTTATTTAAAGATTTAATTTTTTAAAGATTTGATTTAGTTACAAGTTACAAGTTACAAGTTACTTTTCTTCTAACTTCTAGCTTCTAACTTCTAACTTCTTAAACAATAGCATAAATATCACTTTCTTTCATAATCAGATAGTTTTCACCATCTAGTTGAAGTTCTGTGCCTGAGTATTTTCCGTAGAGTACGGTGTCGCCGGCTTTTACGGTCATGGGTTCATCTTTTTTTCCGGGGCCCACGGCGATAACGGTTCCTTTTTGAGGTTTCTCTTTAGCGGTGTCGGGGATAATGATTCCTCCGGCTGTTTTTTGTTCAGCTTCTGCGGGCGAAACTAAAACTCTGTCTGATAGCGGTTTAATTTGTACTTTCATAAGAATAATTTATTAATAGATTTAATATAAAAACGATTAAACAAAAATTTTGCGCAAATATTGTGCAAATAGTGTGCCAAAAAAACTATTCTATCAATTTCTCTAATTTTTCTTTTGCAACTTTTATTAAATCCTCTCCATCATAGTTATCAATAATACTTTGATAAGTATTTCGAGCTTGAAAAATTTTACCATTGGCGACATACCAGTCACCGTATAAAATGTAAGTGGACGCTATCCAATATTCACCGAAAAAGTTTCCATTGATAATTTTCAGAATTATTCTTTCAGCTTCCTGGAAGTTGTTTTGTTTTAGTTCAATATATGCAAGGTTGTAGGCAGCTTCTGTGCTGTTTTCATTTGCTGGTGTATCAGCTAAGACAGAAAAATGTTTTTTGGCTGTAGAGAGGTCGTTCAAAGCCATCGCAGCGCGACCTGCAAAAACATAGGCATCATTTTTCACTTCGCGCTGAGCTTGTGATGCCCCTATAATATATTCAGCGCTGTTTTTTGCTTCACTAAATTTCTGCAATGCGTAACCGGAGCGCATTATTCCGTTGTTTGCTAAAATCCGGTTATTTTCATTAGAAGCAATTTCCAATAGTTGCGAAAAATAGCTAAAGGCTTTTTGATTATTATTTCTGTTATAATGAATAAGTCCTGCTTTTCGTAGTGCAGTTTCGTTGTTTTCAGTTAAATAGTTTGCAATAAGCATTTCGTAACCAACCAGCGCCTCATCCATACGATTTTTCTCATAATCATATTCAGCCTTGTAAAAGAGTGCATTTGGAACAAACATTCCTTTTGGGAACTGGTGAAGATAATCGGAAAAACCTTTATAAGCAGCATCCAATTCTCCTCTTAAGAATTTGTTTTCAGCAGATTTATAGCTTACAGAGTCTTGACGAGAGGTCGCAAATGTAATATTTTTTGATTTTGCATACTCATAAAAAACGGCTGGAGTTCCCAGCTCAGCATAAATTGTTTCGAGATTCACTAAAGCATCTTTTGCTTCCTGTGATTCAGAATAATTATCCAACACATACTTGAATGTATTGATAGCAATATCAATCTCATTATTATTCCAATAGGCTTGTGCCAATTTGTTTCGGGCTTGCCGAACCAGTCCGTTTTTAGGATATGAATTGATAAAGTTCTGATAGGCATCTATTGCTCTTTTATATTGATTTAGTGCATGATAAGTTGACGCTAATTCAAATTCGGCTTCCATTTTGAATCCTGTGTTAGGATACTTTAGGAGCAGGTTGCATAAAGTTGTTTCTTTTTTTGTTAATTCTTTTTGATAGCCTTGTAACACAGCTATTTGAAATAACGCATAATCGGAGTTGGGTTGCTCCAATTTAGCACATTTATCATAATTTGAAATAGCCTGAGTAAGTTTTTTTTGCATAAACTGACAATCTGCCAAGCGTAGGTATGTATCAGAGATTAATTCACTATCATTCAATTTAAATGCAAGAAAATCTGTAAAAGCTTTTTCAGCTTCTCCATATTTTTGATTTCGCATCAAAGCATAACCTAATCCGTAAAAAGAAAGTCGGTAATTATCATCTTTACGGGTTTCATTATTTTTTTGGAAAAACTTGTAAGCTTGAGCAGCTTCAGCAAATTGAAGATTTTTAAATAGCGCTTCAGCTTTCCAAAACATAGCCAATCCTTCTGTCTCATTATCCAAATTGTATTGTAAAGACTTATCAAAACTCTTTACAGCTGCGCCATAATCTTTGTTATTTATCAACTCTAAACCTCTAAGGAAAGTACACCGCTGATAAGATTTTAAAAGTGCAGGACTTTTATGTTGAATCTTTTCTAAAGAATTTATCGCTCCCTGGTAATTTTTTGTAGACATATAGATCTTTGAAAGATAATCTTGTACTTCGTCACTATGCAATGAGTTTGGGTATTCATTCATATATTGTTCCAAGGCTTTTATTGCCTGATTAAAAGGGGAAGATGATTTTTCAAATTGCAATTTGGCATAGTTAAAGAGAGCATCTTCTTTTATATTAGGAAGGAAATCCATTTTATATGCTTCATAAAAGGCTTGAGAAGCCAAGTTCCATTCTTCCATTTTAATATAACAATCTCCTATAATGTAGTAGGCATTTTGTGCAATATCTTCTTGAATTGCTGTAGATTTTGAGAGATAATCTACTGTATTTCGGTAGTTGTTGATATAATAATTTGCCAATCCGGCAGCATAGAAATCTGTGCGATCAATTTTATCTTTTGTTTTGGTAAAAAAAAGTTGAAAATATTGGTCAGCATTTTCATATTCTTTTTGTTCAAAATAGGCCAGCGCCAAGCAGCGTGAAATATCGACTTTATTTTTTTCTTTTGCTTTCTCATACAATGGTAATCCTTTATTAATCACCTCGGAATAGTTCTTTTGCAAGAGATAGATTTGAACCATGTAATAAGCAATAACATCTTGAAATTCAGGATCATTTTGTACAACCTGAAACCCTTCCAATGCATTCTGATACTCTTTCTCTTGAAAGGCGATGAATGCCAAATAATAAGTTGCCCTATTTTTGTAGGGGTTCTCCATTTCACTTGCTATTTTTAACAACTGACGGGCTTCATTAAATTTATTAAGTTCAAAATAGGAATATCCTTTTTTGTAGGAGTATTCTGCACGAATCTCTTTATTAATGTTTTTTTCTTCAACAAGATCCAAACTCTCAATTACTTTTTTGTAATTTTTTTTAATAAAATAAAACTTTCCTAAAGCGAAATATGCTTGCGGAACTTGTGCGCTTACAGGAAACTTTACTATGAAATTATTCAGCAAAAAAATGGCATCATCATTGAAAAGATTTGAGGCACATAGTGCCATGTAGAAATAGGAATCAGTTTTTAAATCTTGTTGTTTATCTGTAGTATTCTCAAACACCCACTTAAAATATTGTTGAGCAGACCCATATTTCTCTTTTTGATACAATTCCATAGCATTATCAAATTCGAATTTTGGAGAATCAAAGACTACTGCCTTTTGCGCTAGTAGCTTTGTTGTAAACAAAAATAGAACAATACAAAATCCTATTTTCTTTCTATAAACACCTATTTTCATTTAAAAAATTTTTACGATACAAATAACGAAGAAAAGAGAGTTTTTCTTGTATGAACCACTAATAAAAGTTTGAGCCTACAGTTTCGTATATTATGATAATTCCTTTTTGTGAAAAAAAACTTATTGATAGAATAATTTGATAACTTGTTCAGAATATGTTTTAGAGATTGGCAAATCAGGCAAATCCATATAATCTAAATCTAAAAAGATACCCTCTTTATCTTTGCGTAATACTTTCACTTTGTTAATATTCACAATATAAGAGCGGTGACATCTTGCTAAAGGATAATCTATATAGCTTTCTTCAATACTTTTCAAACTTCTTCTGAGTAGGAAACGCGCAATTTTACCTTTATTTTCGTAATAAATATTCACATAATTATCTGAAGACTCAATATAGTAAAGATTATTAAATTTGATGGACAAACGTAATGTACCTTTGTCATCATTAAAATGTATCAGATTAAGTTTGTCTGGTTGGATAGCAAAATAATTTTCTTCCTCAATGTACTTTGACATTTGCACCAACCGAGCCAAGTGTAGTTTTTTGTCTTGCAATGACAGATATAGCCACGAAACTGTGTAAGGCAAGAAAAGGATGAGTGAAACATAGAGCATTATGATGGGAGCAATTGAAAAAAAATCTGGAGCATCTTTCACTTCTATTTTAACCATTAATGCATACATTACTGACATCAAAATAATCTCTCCTATGATCCAAATAGAATATGTAAAGTAGGTTAAATAAATTCTATTTTTCAACAAGAACATTATAAATCTACTCATAATCAGTATTATAATTCCACACGAGACCAAAAGTAATGTAGTAAAGAAAATTTGTGTTTGAGATAATTGTTTGCTACTTTCCAGCCATGAAATAGAATTAAAAGGATGATAGATATTCAAAAATAAAATAGTGAAGAAAAAAACGAAAATCATCCAAAGGATAGTGTTCCTTTTGCTTAATAAAAAAGGGGGGATTTTACGCTGCATATTTCTGCTTTTTTGAGGCGCAAATATCTTTTAATTTTTTAAATAGAAACAGCACTGCAATTCCTATCATTATTCTTGCTAAAAAGTCTCCATATTTTACATAGAAAGTAATCTCATTGTTAGGATAAACTATTTGTGATATGGCTTTCCGTGTTTCATATTTTGTTCTTTGTGAAGCATTTCCGAGTGGGTCAAAGAAGCCGGATATTCCTGAGTTAGCAGCACGTATAATATAACGGCGCGTTTCTATGGCACGCAAAGCACTCATTTCAAAATGTTGTTTATAGCCTGGAGAATCTCCCCACCAGGAATCGTTAGTAATGACACACATCAGTTGGGCCCCGTTTTTTACAAATTTGGAAAAAAGCTCTCCAAAAATAGATTCATAGCAAATAGGGACGCCTATTTTTACAGTCCCTTGTTTTGTAATTGAATTAAATACTCTTTGTATGGAATCCGTTCCTAGCGATCCACTAATACCTCCTAAATCAATAGCTATATTTTCAAGAAATCCAAAAATTTTAGGATAAGGCATCTTCTCCACACCGGGGACCAGTCTGCTTTTCCGATACATTTGAAGCGTATCGGTTCTGTACAAACCTGATGTATTATAATATTCTGCACGATCACTTTTAGATGTTTTGTTAGAAGCAGATAAAATTTTATTGTCAAAATTTACTGTGGACAAACCCAAAACGATGTTAAGGTTTGGATAATAATGGAGCAAGCTATCGAACAGCATAAATTCGGGGTGTGGATAAATATCCATATTATAAAGATGCTCCTCATTTATAGTTTGCGACAAAGCCGATTCTGAACAAACAAGAAGTTCTGTATTTGAACTAAGCTTTGACAAAGCAACTTCAAGAATTAACTCCGCTAATTCTAAATTTGTCTTTACATATTGTTCATTCCAAGGGTCAATATTTTGTTGCACTACCACTGCTTCAATAGCTATTTGTTGCTTAATGGTATACGTTTTATATATTATAAATGAAATGATTATGGGTGCAGTTATTGTGATTATTAGTGTTATAAAAATTTTATTAGCGCCCAAATGGCGCAGAAATGACAAGATTGGCACAGATTTTTTTGTAAAAAAGATTTGTTTGAATTTTTGTAAAATATCATAACATAGAAAATTCACTACCAACACCCAAATAGTTCCACCAAAGGCGCCTGTGTATTCATACCATTGTACTATTTTGGGATGAGTGGCAAACACATTTCCAATATTGAGCCAAGGCCAATTGATTTGCCAGTTTAGATGTAGAAATTCCCAAGAACACCAAAACGCTATGAAAGCCAATACGGTAGAAAATTTTGGAAGCCGTGAGTTTTTAACCCAATGCCATACACCGAACACACAACTCATAAAAAAAGAGTTTAACCCAATGGCTGCTATAGCGCCAGCAATAGTACAATTCCAAATCCACCAAGTTACTCCAATATTCCAAATCAGAAATGCAGGAAAAGAGAACCAAATTCCTTGCCAAAAAGAAAATCCCTTATTTTTTTCAATTAATCTATCACTCAAAACGAAGAGCGGTACGAAAGCAAAAAAAATAAGATAAGTGAAACCATAGGGATACCACGATAGCCACAATAGTACTCCTGAAATGAGAGAGAAAAAGATTTTATTTTTTTGTTGTAACATAAAAAACTATTTCATTCTTTAATTATTAACATCTATTAATCTCCTCGCAAATTTCTAAACCTCTTCCGTGCGTCCACAACAAAAAGGCTTCCCGGATATTCTTTCATCAACTTTTGATAACACTCCATAGCTTTTATATTATCTTTCAAGTAAAATTCATAAAGGTCTCCGAGATAAAAGAGTGCGTCGTCACCTAACAAACCTTCCGAATAGATATCGCAAATTCGCTGGTATAGTGCTGCCGCTTCCAAATATTTTTTTTGACGAGTAAATATTTTCGCTTTTACGAACATCACTACATCGTTTAGTTTCGATAATGGTGCAACTATGGCTATTGAATCCAAATATTTAAGTGCCTCTTCATCTTTGTTTTGGAACAACATAAAATCTGCTTTGGCGTAATAGAGAAGTCCAATATTCTTTTTCAAATCATTGCCAAACAATCCGTAGTACATAATATTCGTTTCTCCTCTTTCAACCTCTTCTTCCTCATCTTCATTTTCATCTTCATCTTCATCTTCATCTTCATCATCTTCATTATCCGATATTAAGAGTGAAAATTGCATGGCATCATTGGCAATCAGTTTTGAGGTTGCAGCACGCAATATATCCAATTGACTTTTAGCCCACTCAAACTCACCAATGTAGAAAGAGAGTTTTGCATTTTGGAATTTTGCATTTTGCCCTATAGTATCATTGGGAAAATCCTTATCCACTTGTGAATATAGCAGTGTGGCATCCCAAATATTTCCGGAAAACAACAAAATATCTGCTAAATCCACTTTATATAACGCTTTTTGTTTGGGGTCTCGGATATCAGCATTTGCAATTGCCGTATTCAACAGTTCAATGGCTTCATCGGGCTTGTTCACATAAAACGCTAATAAATGAGCATATTTTCGAATCCATTCAGAAGTGCTTTGGTTAATACCATATTCTTCTACTAATTTCTTAAATTCTTGTTCTAGCTGCTTTGCTTCCAATATTTTTATAGGTGAAACAGAAGAAAGCTGAAGATATTTAACATCTAATAATTGAAATTTTGCTGTAGTGTAATAAGGGAAAGTCTCTCCTTTTGCTATGATAAAGGTTAATGCTTCTATTGCAGTTTCATAATCTCTGTTTTGGGCAGCATTACTTGCCAACTCTATAATAATCTCTCCTTCTCCTTTGCTTCTCTTATCCAATGACTTGGCAATAAGAAAGGCATCTGAATATTCTTTATTCAGTTGATATGCCCAATACAACAGATAGACAAATTCTAAATTATTGGGATATTTTTGAATCTCTTTTTGTAAGGCTGTTTTAAGTAGCAAATAATTTGTTTGTTCCTCATCTTCAACAACTAAATTTTGAAGAATGGTTTGCCCTTCTGTCAGTTGTTTTTCATCTCCATCTCTTACTAAGTTGAATGTTTCTTCAATAATTTTATCTATGTTTTTTAACGAAGAATACACATAAATCAACTCTTTTGAAAATAGTTTGGGGTTCTGCAACACCTTTCGGCCTTTCAGCAAAACATCAATAGCATAATCTCTTTTTGTTTTTCCCAAAAAGGCATAATGTAAGTCTCTATAGGCTGTTTCTTGAGCAGGTATATTTTTAACAGCATCATCATATTCTTTTAATGCTTTTTTAATATCTCCTTGACGTTCATATATATATCCTAAATCAATGTCATATCTTCTCATCAATGGAAAAGCTTTTTGTTGGGCTTTCACTACTTTTTCCAATTCTTTGTAATCTTCCAAATACAACAAAACCATGTAGTAATACGAATAAATATAAGTATCTGGTTTTTTATCATAAATAGGTTTAAAAATCGCTTTTGCCTTTTCATATTCACCTTGTTGAAAGTATTGAACGGCTAACTGTTCTTCTTGGGAGCGTTGTGCAAAAACAAAAAAAATGTTACAAAAAAGTATTAATAAAATAAAAAATCGGTTCATCACACATAATTATTATTGATTTTTAATAACGTAGTTGAAAGTGTAATATTTTAAATGAAAGGAGAAAGGAGAAAGGAGAAAAATTTATTTTTGCCAAAAATTTTTTATAACTAAAATTTCCCAAAATATTATTAATACCGGTAAACATTATGAATTTTATTGACCAAATTAAAGAGAACGCCAAGTTGGCAAACAAAACCATTGTACTTCCCGAGGGTGAGGAAGAGAGAACCTTAAAAGCAGCTGATATTATTGTAAAAGAGGGCTTTGCAAAAATCGTGTTGCTGGGTAGTAGGGAGAGTATTGAAACCAAAGTACAAGAATGGAACTTAGTCCACATTAAGGATGCACAAATTATTGACCCAAAAAACAACCCCAAGAAAGAGTTTTATGCTAAACTGCTTTGCGATATTCGCAAAAGTAAAGGGATGCAAATGGATGAAGCTTTGCGCTTAGTAGAAGACCCCTTGTATTTAGCAACATTGCTCATCAAAAACAAAGAGGTGGATGGGGAGGTTGCCGGCGCCCAAAATGCTACTGGAGATGTGCTACGTCCTGCATTTCAAATTGTAAAAACTTTGCCCGGCGTATCTGTTGTCTCCGGCGCTTTCATTATGATAATGAAAGAGCAGCAATGGGGAGACAACGGTGTGATGGTGTGGGCAGATTGTGCTGCACACCCAAACCCTACTGAGCGCGAATTGGCAGAAATTGCAGTGGTTACTGCTCAAACTGCAAAATCTATTGCGCAATTAGAGCCTCGTGTTGCTCTCTTGAGTTTCTCTACTAAAGGCTCAGCTAAGCATGAAATGGTTGACAAAGTGGTGAATGCCACAAAAATTGCACAAGAAATGGCACCTCACTTTCAAATTGATGGCGAACTTCAGGCCGATGCAGCAATTGTGCCTAGTGTAGGAAAATCGAAAGCCCCGGACAGCAAAATTGCAGGAAAAGCAAACGTGTTAGTATTCCCAACTTTAGAGGTAGGAAATATTGCCTATAAGTTAGTGCAACGCATAGCAGGTGCGGAAGCTATAGGACCTGTAATGCAAGGAATGGCTGCTCCAATTAACGACCTGTCACGAGGATGTTCCGTAGAAGATATAGTAAGTTTAGTGGCAATTACCGCATGCCAGGCAAATAAATAGTGGCTAATGAATGATTAGTGGTTAATAAATCGAGTGTGAAACTCTATTTTCTTTGTACCTATTTTGCTAAAAAAAATATGAATAAGTCAAAATTTCTTTTTCCTTTTCACCTTTGTACTTTTTTAACTTTTATTATTCTTTCACTGAATTGTTCTGCTCAGGAAGAGATTCCTCCGCCTCCGCAAAGCATGCAAAAAGAAGCCCCCATAGTTAAGAAACAAAGACCAAAGTTTACCGTAGGCGGCGGAATGGGTTTTCAATTCGGAACATACAGCGCCATTGATGTGATGCCACAGGCAGGAGTGTATGCTACTCCATGGCTACTCGTTTTAGTTAACGGTGAATATTCTTATATGTGGAGTAAAAATAATTATAATTCTCATGTTTGGGGGATAGGAGCCGCAATGCAGCCTTGCATCATTAAAAGAATATTAATTCATGTTGGATATGAATTTACTCAAGTCAATTTTAAGTGGGTCGGCAAATATTCTAAGCAAGTTCAGGATTTTCATTTTGTAGTTATTGGCGCCGGATACAAACACTATATTACAAATAGAATTTATCTACAAGCTTTGGTTCTATTAAATATTCCTATAAACCAACCCAAAATTACAAATTATTCTTATAATTATTATCCCTATTTTAGAGTTGGAGTGGGAGTGGACTTATAGAATATATGATTTTATCAAAATAAACGTTTTATTGTCAAGAAAAAAGGTTTCTTTTGAAAAATAAATATCTTTTTACGCAAATTCTTGTTTTTTTTGTAATCCTTTCTGTGTTTCATACAGCTTTTGCACAAAAAAGTAAAAAAAATGCAGAAAAGAGGTTGCACGCAAATGATACTCTTTATAACACCTGCATTTCAATATCTCCCGAAATGCTGAAACTGTTGCAAGATGCAAGAATGTCAAAATATATTACTAATAATATTGTTACATTACAAAACTACAACCTGTTAACCCAAAAAACGCTTGCTTATTTGGAAAACCACGGTTTCCCATTTGCATCTGTGTATTTAGACAGTGTAGCTGAAAGGAACGATACGGTTTTTGCTAACTATATGATCGATAAAAATGTACTTTGTAATTTTGATTCTATTGTTGTGCGCGGAAATCTTAAAATATCTAAAAAATATCTTAATGCATATCTCAATTTTAATAAGAAAAAACTTTATAATGAATCTGTTGTGAAACAGATTCCACAATTGTTGCAGGAAATTCCTTTTGCAACCGAAACAAACTCTTCTAATATTGAGTTCACAGAGAATAAGGCTTCATTATATCTTTTTTTAGATAAAAAGCGCGTTAACCAGTTTGATGGATATATCGGATTAGTGCCTGTGAGCGAAAGCTCCGGAAAAATTTCTATCTCAGGGGAGCTTAATTTGCATTTGATGAATCTTTTTACTATTGGTGAAAATATTGATTTACAATGGCGTGCAAGTGAACGGTTTTCGCAGTTTTTAGAACTCAAAGTTAATTTTCCTTATCTGTTCGGTACTCCACTCGGCGTGGACGGACTCTTTATGTTGGATAAAAAAGATACAACTTATTTGAATATGAACTATATTATTGGTCTAAACTACTCATTTAGAGGCTATAATTTTGTTCGTGTTTATTTCGATTATGCTACATCAAATATTTTAGACAAAACGTTGTATGCAAATTCAAATTTTATCTCTTATTCGGATTATCATAAAACGATGTATGGATTTGCCTTTCGTTTTAGAAATTTGGACTATATTTATAATCCTCGCAAAGGATATGATATTAATTTGAATTTTGCAGTAGGTACAAGAAAGATTATTAAGAATCACAATGCAGATAGTCATTATTATGATGATGTAGATTTGGTAACGGTTCGGTATCGCCTGCAAGGAAAAATAAAAGGATATATTCCTTTACACAAACGTTGGGTAATGGTTCTTGGGGCTGAGGGAGGCGGTCTCTTAGGGAAACGAAATTTAGTAAATGAACTGTTTCGTTTTGGCGGAATGAACTCTTTGCAAGGCTTTGATGACCTTTCTATTCGTGCATCAAGTTATGGAATAGGAGTATGGGAATTGCGGTTTTTAATGGCTAAAATTGCCTATCTCAATGCCTTTTTTAATGGCGCTTGGTATGAACAAAATATTTCCGGCAATTATATTCACGATTTTCCTTTCGGATTTGGGCTCGGAATTACATTTACTACCAAAGCCGGGTTATTCTATTTGAGTTATGCGCTTGGAAAACAATTTAATAATCCGATCTCTTTCAAAACAGGTAAAATTCATTTCGGATTAGCTGTACAGTTTTAATATTTTTGTATATTCGCGCCGCCAAAAAGCAAACCAATTAACCACTTAATAAACAAACATATCATGGACGACGGATGGCCCCGTAGCAAAGTAGTGAAAAAAAGGTCGCAGCGATATTGATTCGTTTTTAAGTATTCGCTTCGACAAATTTAAAACCATTTAAAAAAAGAAGCGATGATCAAGTATTTAGTATGTAATGAGGGTTTTTATGAAGTAGAAAACTACTCATCAAAAGTTTGGGTGCGCGTAATGTGCCCTACGCCTGAAGAACAAACCTTTTTAGTTCAGGAGTTCGGTGTTCCCGAACCATTTTTAAAAGATATTGAAGATAATGAAGAGCGCCCCCGTGTAGAATATGAAGACGGCTGGCGGTTAATCATTGTTCGATTGCCCTTTAAGTCCTTAGAGCAGGAAAACCTGTATTCTACCGTTCCGTTGGGAATACTCACATCAGGCGAAAAATTTATTACGGTCTGCCATAGCGAGGTAGAAATGATGGATGATTTTGTGAAATATACACGCCGAAAAAGCTTTGAAGAAAAAAATGCATCAGATCTTATTCTGCATTTACAACTTTCTGCCGCAGTTTGGTTTATGAAATATTTAAAAATGATAAATTATGAGATTCAGGATGCAGAACGCCAATTACAAACTTCAATTAGAAATGAAGAGCTATTGGAGTTAATGCGTTTGGAAAGAACATTGACCTATTTTGTAACTTCTATCCGGGGTAATGAAATTTTGTTGCAGAAATTTAATAGTATTTTAAAGCAACGACACATGAAATATGATGCCGACCTGTTTGAAGACGTAGAGATTGAAATGCAACAGGCACGTACTACAGCCAATGTATATAGTGAAATTTTGTCAGGTATGATGGACGCATTTGCAGCAGTTATCTCTAATAATTTAGGGGTAATAATGAAGCGGCTAACATCAATCTCCATTATTCTTATGTTACCCACTTTGATTGCAAGTTATTATGGAATGAATTTAGAAGAGGGGACTTCTATTCATAATCTGAAATTTTATGTTGTAATTATTGCTTCTTTAATTTTGTCTGTTTTTATTACATTATTTTTCAGGAAAAAGCGATGGTTATAATCTAATTTCTTAAAATTGGACAAAAAAAACGGCTGCCTTTTGAGCAGCCGTTTCATTTTTTCAGTATTTATTATTTGGGTTCAATCACCAACTTACGTGTAATAACCGCTTCGTTGGAAATGATACTTACGAAATAGAATCCGGGAGTGATTTCCGGAAGTTTAATATTAACATCTTTATTTGAAATAACGATGGGTTGGTCAAGAACTAGAGAACCGGTAAGATTTACGATACGCACTTTTCCTTCGCTTTCACCTTTTGTATTAAATCTCACAGTAATGTCATCTTTCGCAGGGTTCGGGAATATAACAGCATCCAAAATTTCGAATGAGCCAATAATTGGAGGCTGTGTAGAGGTTGTTGGAACAGTTACATGAATAATCATGGTTCTTTTCGCTAATACTACTCTAATATAATCCGGTTCACCGGATTGTCCGATAGTATAGAAGTTATTACCTCCAATGGCGCCAATACTGGTACACATAGTTCCACTGATAAGATTACCGTAAGTTCCTGAGCAAGATTTTGGAAGGTGGGTTACTAAGTCAAAATCAACAGTATAAGTACCAACAGTGTCAAAGCCTGACAACGAAACTTGAATTTGTCTCTCTTCTAAGAAAGCATCTCTAAAGAAACTGTAACTATTATTTCTGAAAACCCATCCCACATTATCTTGATAGGGGAAATAAGATTTTTCAGTAATATTATTGTAAATAACGGGTGCACCTCCTGTAGCGCAATTATTCATAGGAGTAATAAAATTCATAAATGTTCCGGAAAGAGGTTTAGTGATGTAATTATGCATAGGAGTAGCTAAGGAGCCATCAAGATAATATTCGTAATCCACAGATAAGCGTAAATCAGGATTTTGGCATTCGGTGGGAACCACGCGGAAATAGTAGTTAATCGGTTGTCCTGCTTCTACAGTCATTTCATTAGCATCCGGATCGTAGCTAGGATTAGAAGTGCCGTTAGGAAGGGTTTGCGAAAATTCATATACTAAAAGTTCCGGTGCGCCTTTTAAGTTAATAATGTTGGATTGTTGGGATTCAAACGTACAATCAATATCTTCAATCTTAATTTTTGCAATAAATACCAAGAAATACACATCACAAGATAAAGTAGCGCTATTGAAATCATGGGAAACATAATCAGTTATAGAAGGATCTGTTGAATAAGTCTCTAACAAAGTTAAGTTACCGGTTCCCATATCATATATATACATCTCAATATCAATAATCCCTGCATAATTGCAATCTACCACAACCCTAACCATAGGATCGTTACAATTTTTTTCCGCAATTATATTAAGTTCTAAATCAAGATAATAATTAATAGTGAAGTAACCTGTGACAAAGCAACCATTTTCATCGGTAACGGTAACGTAATAGGTACCTGTATCAAGATTTTGAATGGAGGCAGTTGTTTCATCTGTACTCCACTTATAGGAGTATTCTCCGGTTCCGCCTGATGGGGTAACGGTAAGCGCACCATCTCCTGCATTACATATTTCTGCATCTCCGGAAATTACAATTTGGAGTTGTGTAGGATTGGTTAAAACAATTTGTGCGGAGGTTACACATTCATTATCATCCTTTACTTCTACAGTATAGGTTCCGCCTTGAACTTGAATTGTAGCAGTTTCTTCATTAGTACTCCATTTGTAGTAATAAGGAGATGTTCCCCCGGAAGGAATCACTATGATGGAGCCCCACTCATTAAAGCATTTAATGGTGTCAACGACATCAATAATAGCTGATAGTTCTGAGTTGGGTTGTGATACAACAATCGTATCGCTGGCAAGACAATTATTTTTATCTAAAACAGTTACATAATATGTTCCGGCAGTAACAGAAATTTGAGATGTTGTTGCGCCCGTACTCCATAAATAGGAATAGGTTGGGGTACCGCCTGTTACATTAGCTGTAAGAGGTGCACTTCCTCCATAACAGAGAATGGGTTGTCCATTATTAATACTTACAGCCAAGGTGTCTATGTCATCAGTGATGATAAAAGGAATCGTATCGGTACATCCATTTTCATCAATAACTACAAATTCATATTCGCCGGCAGGCAGAGCAATGGTTCCGTCAAATTCTTCTTCATTATATATAAATGTATAGTCTCCGGTTCCGCCGGTTGCTTCAACGGTTACAGTAGCATTGCCACCATAACATTTAATAGAATCGTTTTCACCAATATATGCACTTATTATTAGTGGGTCAGGTTCGGTTACGGTTATTTGTACATCAACATCACAATTGTTTTCGTCAATTACAGTAAATGTATAGGTACCGGCTTCTACTTCTTTAGTGCCGTTAAATTCTGTATCATTATACCAATATGTATAAGGTGGTGTTCCTCCGGTAGGAGTAACAGTTACAGTGGCTGTACCACCGTGACAAGTAATGCCGTTGTCTGTAATATTGGCTTCTGCTTCTAAGAGAGAAGGTTGAGTTACTACAAATACTGTAGTATCTGTACAACCGTTAGCATCGTGAACAACAAAAGTGTGTGATCCGGCTTGCAAAGAAACGGTGCGAGTGTCACCGGTAAATGGTAACAACGATTCCATTCCAACAATTTCAAGACTATAATCAGGGGTTCCGCCTTCTGCTACAACAGTAACAAGGGCTGTTCCGTTATAGCACTTAATAGAGTCTTGTGCTCCGATAGAGATTGTTGTAGTAATGGGGTCGGGTTCGGTTACAGTGATAAATGCAGTATCTACACATCCTTTACTATCTGTAACGATGAGTTCATAATCATCGGCAAGTAGTTGTGCAGTAATGGTTGAAGTAAACTGGGTTCCTTTATAGAAATAAGGCGGGGTTCCGCCGGTAGCAGCAATGGTTACGGTGGCTTTACCGCCGTTACATAAAATAGAATCATTCTCTCCGATATAAGCGCTTGCATTTAAAGGATATTCCGGACCGGGTACATTCACATATTTCCAACTTGCGGTACAACCTAAATCATCTATTACACCTACACAAACGCCGGTAGTTCTTCCGAAATTTTTAGAATTTCCCGACTGCCAGGTTTCTCCACAATCAAAAGAGTATTCGAAAGGAGCATTATTACCGGTAAGAACCGTTATGGTAATGGTTCCGTCTTCATCTCCATAACAAGTTTCAGGGGTAACTGTGGTAGAGAAAGTAGGTGATTCCATCACAATAACTGTTTTTGATTTAATATAATTACAAGAATAAACGTCATTACCGTAATGTCTTATAAGCGTAACATCTACCCAAAATTCTTGGTTGGCAGCAGTTACAGTAACATAGGGAGTAGTTATTGGATCTCCGTGTGTATCTTTTATTGACCACACATAAGTGATAGTATCAGGTGATATAAGAGATTCCGGTTTTGAAATATTCACTCTTGCAATGGTGTGTCCGCCTTCGCAAATTGAATCATCATCCAAAGTAATGTTGAATTTTAAATCCATACCTAACACATAAATTTCTTTTGGATTCAGGCAACCATATTCATTTTCAGCAATTACAACATAATTTCCTCCATCTAAGTCTGAGATTACATTTCCAATAACAGGATGATCTGTATCTTCTAAATAATAATTATATGTAGTAGGAGATAAAGTAATAGTACCGGGAACATAATCTTCACAATCATATTCAGCGGTTACTTCATAAGTAAAATCAGGTATCGGATTCAAAGTAATTGTTACTGTATCGGTTGCTTGACAACCGTTATCGTCGGTTACTACTACCCAATATCTGAAATATTCAATAGTATAAATATCATCAGGATCTGTAGTAGGTTTAACGGTAATTATATCTTCATCGTCCGGAGTTTGAATACCTCCGTCGCAGGTTTGGCAATCTTCTATCCATCCCCATTCGTAGGAATATGCCGGTTTTCCGTTTGCAGGAACTGCTTCTAATTCAAATTCATTGTCACCTGAATTACATTGAGCAGTTTCATCAGGCGTAATAGCAACGGATAAAGGTTCCGGCGAATCGAAAGTAATATTAAACAATCTTGAATTTCCGCAACCATCGGTAGCTTCCACTCTATAGTGTCCATTGTCGCCGGTTATCACAGGGTCTCCATCTCCCAAAGAAATAATATGGTAGTGGTGGTGGTGTCCTCCTGATACTCTGGTAAGAAGACGTACTTGAATATTATCATAAGCCGTGCAGTTATCATAAAACTCATACCATTTTTTCAAAGAATCAATTATGTTTTCAGGAAGAACTGTTGTGCAATCAGGTCCATACTCTGTTAGAACATGAATATCTGTTTTTTCACTATGCGGAGCATCATTATCATAAACATATACGTAAGAAGTATCTTTAGCTATTACGCCGCATTTGGTAGTAGCAACCCAGGCACGTTCAATGGTATAAACAAGTTTATCATTACATATTCTTTCGCCATCTACGATATGGTCATCTATTTCATCGGTATAGGTAAATTCAACATCATCATAATAAGCGCTACAATTCATCTCATATCCGGGGAAACCATCAATAACTTCAGGATTTGCATTATACTCACAATTGCCTGAATTTTCTATGGTTCCTTCGTCAGAATCAATAGATATATCTCTGGGATACAACGTTATTTCTTCTTTTACAGTAATAGTAGCGCTTGCTGTTGCGGTACAACCGCTGAAGTCGTCGGTTACAATAACGCTAACATTATGTGATTCGTCACAATCGCCTAATTCCACGCAACCTTGTGCATTGGCATTTGTCCATTCATAGCTATAGGAGTCATATCCATTAGATACAGTCAGGGTTGGGCAATATTCGTATGGAGTTGGGCTGGGGCAAGCAAATTCATTTTCCATTTCGGCTCTTACTTGTTTATTTACCCAAACTACATACTGAGTAGCATCGCTTTGGCAACCATTAACGGTAGAGGTAACATACACATAGTAGTTTTGGTCAGTATGATGATAATGGCGCGTGAATGTTTTTCCGGTATGAATTAAATTTGTAAGCGCCGGATCTGAGTACCAATTAAAAGTATAGTCAAATCCAAACCCGGTTTCGTATGGGTCTGAAGCAGTAAGAGTTGCTGACCCATGTCCGCAGATGGCTGTACTGTCTTTTACAGGGGCATCGGGTCTTGGGTTCCAAATCAAAAGTTGTGTAACAATACTATCAATAAAATCAACGGGACAACTACTTTCGCCGCTATATTTAGGGTAGTTTATTTTTTTAATGTAAGGAGGGTTAGGAATCACAAGAGAGGGGAGGTCGCTGGGATATTCAAAAACTAATGAGTCTCCTTCAGGGTCTTTTGGGTTTTGGATTTTGATTATTTCATTAGCGCAAACTGAAATATCATCTAAAGAGCCATAATCAATTTCTACAAAATCAAAGCTACCTAACTCTTCTCCAAGATATGCTCCATGTCCGCCCATATAAGTATTTTGTTGGTTTTCAATATAATATTCTTGGAAATCGATTCCGGCAAGGCGTTCCATCACTTTAAAGTGTGCGATAACTTCAAGCGAAGAATATCTGGTAATTTTCAGACGAAGGTAATTGTTATTACAAGCCCATTCAAGGAAGTCGGCATAAATATAATTATACCAGCGATGTTGCACTCCGTAAGGATTGAAATAACCTTGTAGCGTTCCGTAGTTTCCCCAACTGTCAATTTGTCCCGGGAAGTCAGTTACTACGGCACGTTTCACGTTATCAATAGTAACGTAAGGCGGGTCAATTTTGGATAGATTTCCCATCCCTGACAATAGAGGACCGGAACCTTGAAATTGTTTGAGATTATCAAGGGGGTTAACTAAAGGGTTAACAAGGGGCAGCCACCATTCAAGTTCAACATTCATGTAATTAAGCATATTGCCGGGAGTTGCATTTAACGGTCTGTCCCAAGGCACAGTATCGCCATCTAAATTAACAACATAGAATTCCCAGTCAAGAGAAACTTTGGTTGATGAATTGGCGCAATTAAAAAAGCGGAAGTAGTAGTATTCTACTTTTCCGTTGTTTACGCCCGGAATAATTGGATTCAGATTGTACTTTGCATCTTCGAAACTCTCATCATCAAATCGTAGGAGAACTTGATCCGGGTCAATTTGTACAAGGTAGAGGCAGCAACTGGTAGTGCCGGGTGTTTGTGCGTTTACTGTGTTTGTGAACATAGTAAACACTAAGCAGAGAAAACTAATAAATAATAATTTTTTCATAAGATAAATTGATTAAGTTAATATTTTTTGTGGATTTTATTATTTAATTTTGGTTGAATTCAACATATTTTCGCATTAATACATATAGAAAATGGCATAAAATTCATGACATTTTTGCGTTTCATCACTCTATTACTTTCAAGAAACACGTTTTTTTTCATAGATTCACAATGCTTTTTCTGTAGCTCATCGTTCCAATTATCAGATACTTACACAACGAAAACTCGTACTACTTATGGTGTACTACAAGCCACGTTTGAGTTCTTACTATTGGCTTACAAAAATATATTTTTTTAAATACAAACATAGGCTAATTCTTTTTTTTAGTGCTGGGAAAAATTGGAGAGTATAAAAGAGAAAGAAGTGTACGGCTAAATCCTTTGTTTTTTTCTGGGAGTGGTACAAATGTAGGGGGATCCAAACCCAAAAATCGCTAACAACCTAAAAAGATAAGTCATTAGCGATTTGTATTGAGGTCTCTTCCGGATTCGAACCGGAGTAAACGGTTTTGCAGACCGGCGCCTAACCACTCGGCTAAGAGACCAATGAGGCTGCAAAAATATATTTTTTCTTAAACTAATTTTGTTATTAAAATTTAATTAAGAGTGGAAAGATTTTTTTTTTATTTTTGTTGCCTCAATACATTACCAGTTTATCATTTATAAATAATTAAACCTTAAATCATTATGAAAAACACCATCCTCTTAGTATTATTATCTTTAATGCTTTCTGTAAGTTGCACAGCGCAAATTAAAAAACAGGATGCAAAACAAACAAATGTATCAACTACTATGGAAGAACCCAAAAAAGAAGTAGTGAAAGAGGTAGTTATTGAAACTACTTTGGGTACCATTACACTAGTTCTCTTCAATGAGACGCCTCAACATCGGGACAATTTTATCAAATTGGCCAATGAACATTTTTATGATGGCGTATTGTTTCACAGAGTAATTCAAAACTTTATGATTCAGACCGGCGATCCTGATTCAAAAACTGCTGCTAAAGGCCAGCGTTTGGGAATGGGTGGTCCTGGCTACACCATCCCGGCAGAGATTTCACCCAATTTAACACACAAGCGCGGGTCAGTTGCTGCTGCTCGTATGGGTGACAATGTTAATCCTCAACGCGAATCATCCGGCTCACAGTTCTATATTGTAGATAATCCTAACGGAACTCCTCATTTAGATGGACAATACACTGTTTTCGGAAAAGTGATTAAGGGATTGGATGTAGTTGATATGATTGCTGCACAAAAGAAAGATCCTGCTGACCGACCATTGGAGGATATTAAAATTATTTCTATGAAAGTGGTTACAAAAGAGTAGATTATTTCAACTTTTCTAATGCCATTTCTAAAGCAGATTGTACTTTTTGTTTTAATATCTGCACATTTTCTTCAGAATCGGGATAGATGGGCGATAAAAACTCAACAAAAATTTTTGTAAAAGGTTTAGGAAATCTATTGTTTTTAAAGGTGGCGCGCTCGGTTCCCGAAATGGCAACCGGCAGTATGGGAACATTCAACACCTGACTAATGATGGCAAACATATCTTTAAACTCTTTCATCTTTTTATCTTTAGAACGAGTTCCTTCCGGAAAAATGAGTACATTTTTGCCCTGCTGCAGCACCGCGCTCATCTGCACAATAGACTCGCGAAGGTTAGTGTTGATATTCATCAGGATAATATTGTTCCGTGAGGCTAAGAAACGGGTAATCGGGGAGTGGAAATGTTTGTCCTTTGCAAACATATAAGTGTTTTTTACTCTTTTCCAGGGGAGTCTTGAAATGACAAAAGCGCCATCCATTCCGCTCCGGTGGTTTGCCACAAAAATCAAAGGCTGATCCGGAATATTCTCTTTCCCTTTTCCTCTTAAATGAAAATAGGTATGCGCAATGAGTTTAATTAAATGTATGGTAATCCAATTTGCAAACCGATAGCGTGGCAGTTTCAGGGCAGGTTTTTCTGTTTGTAAAATCTCTTTCCACGATACTTCATTCTCATTGTACTCTGTATCTTGTTTTTCAATAAAAAGAGTAAGTTTTTCCAAACAACATAACTCATCCAACTGCGGCGCTTTTAATGGCACAGAAAAAGCGTTTTCAATAAAAGTAAGCAACGACAGTTTACTCAACGAATCCATTGCCAAATCTATCTCAAAATGGTCATCAGAATGTGCATTGACATTCAACTCTTTATCAATAAACTGTTTCAGAATAATAAAGGTAGAAGAGAACTGTTCCAAATTTTCATCAGGTTTCTTCTCTTTTTTCTGAATAAATTCTTCTAATTTAAAACGTTGAACTTTTCCCATTCTGTTTTTTGGCAACTCTTCCGATACAATATGAAGTTGCAGAATGCGCTTGTAATTGATGGCGTTTTTGTTGTATGCTGCCACCTCATCTTTCAATAATTCTTCCATATCGCCATCAGAATGCAACCTAACGGCGCTCATTTCGGGATAAACTAACAGATGCAGTTGGTCAAGATGAAGAAAAACGGCAATCTCTTTCATAAAAGTGGTGTTTTTCATCAACTCCTCTTCCACTTCAATCGGATTGAT
>JAITUN010000093.1 GCA_031286285.1 Bacteroidales bacterium
ACCGAAGTAGCGCCCAAGCCGATTTCGGAAACACAAATATGTGCAACGTCCAAAGGATGATAGATATAAGGCTCGCCGCTTTTTCTTCGCATGTCTTTATGCGCATTGACAGCCAAAGAAAAAGCCTTTTTAATCAAGGCTTTATCTTCTTCATCCAATTTTCCACGCAAACCCAAAGCATACAAAATACGCCGGTATTTGCTCTGTATTTCTTTCTCTTCCTGTTCCAAGTCAATTTTATACATGTCGAAGGAACTTTTTGTTATGATGTCAAACTAAAATTTAAAGCAAAGTCCAAAATTAGGAAGAATCGGCAACTGATTGATTTGCTTGTTCTCCATCACGCTGTAATAAAACGGATTTTCCCTGTTATATAGATTGGTAACGCCGATATTGGCTTCCAAAGTGGTGTATTGTCCGAGAAAAAATATCTTTTTCAAATCCAAATCGAGACGATGATACGAAGGAAGTCTGTGAGAATAGAGTTTCCCATACAACATTCCGATCTCTCCGTTTTGGATGGTATAATCTTCGTCCACAGTGCCAAAAATGAGTTTTTCAAATGAGCCGGCAAGCGGCGTGAAAGGGAACCCCGAACCGTAATTCCAGCGGGCGCTCACTTCCCAGTCGGCGGCTTTTCCCCATTTGTAACTTGCCAAAAGGTTCAAATTATGGCGTCTGTCGTAATGCGGGTTATAGGTAATCAGTTCATCGTGCCGTTCTACATAAGCCAAAGAATAGGCTGCCCAAAAATAAATCTTGTCGAGGTCGAACTTGGCGGAAAAATCCATTCCATAAGCCTGTCCGTTTTCGATGATAAAATCATTGCGCAGATATTCGGGTTTGTCCACATCATCGCGGGAATACATTTTGTTACGGTTCATGGTTGTCAGTTGTCTGAAATTTTTATAATAGCCTTCGAGGTTGAGTGTCAAATATCTACCAATGTCGTATTCCATTCCTCCGACAACATGTTCGGCTTTTTGCAGGTTGGAAGTCATATCTTTTTTTCTGAATTTTTCGGGCAGATTTTCAACACTGGCTAAAAAACCGTAAAACAGATTTACCACATCGCGGTCGGAAGTAGCGGCAATCAGATTTTGCGAATACATCCCTCCTGATGCTTTCAAACGAAAATAGGGAGTGATATTATATTTTAACGATAAACGAGGTTCGGGTGATATTTCCTGCAACGAGGCATACCATTGTACACGAAAGCCGGGTTCCACGATGAGATTTCCGAAAATACCTTTATATTTGGCATAAACGCCAAATTCGTTGTTTCTGTCGTTTAAGGATGCCGTTTGTTTGGCAAAGTTTGTAAATTCATAATTGGTGTTTCCTGCGTTGATTTCAAAACCCCACTTCACTTCGTGTTTACCTATGTAATAGTTGAAATTCATGTTGGCGGTCAGTCCGAAAATATCACTGTAACGTTCAGGAGAATTAACGGCATGTTCTTGCATGTCTGTTCGATATTTTGAAATGGCAATGCGTCCGTCCATCAGCATGGAGACGGTTTCGGGAATAACCAAAAAG
The DNA here is from genome assembly GCA_031286285.1 of Bacteroidales bacterium. Lineage (GTDB taxonomy): Bacteria > Bacteroidota > Bacteroidia > Bacteroidales > WCHB1-69 > WRNX01. The sequence goes on from JAITUN010000093.1 coordinate 1,540, forward strand.
CTGAAAGCGCCTCCATAAGTATTCCAATTATAATCCAGTGCTCCCATATAGTTGTTCACATTGTCGTCGTACCGGAAGCCGTACAAACTGAATTTGGAGCCATTGTCGGAACTCAATGTTACTTTTCCATAAACATCCATATAATTGAATGGAAGCGTACCGCTTGTTTCGTCGGTGGCATACGGATAAAGTGCTTTGGAAGATTGTTCTAAATAAGAACCTTTTGCCGACATCACGTATGTAATGGCAGCTGCCTGATCGGGTTTCATCTTTTTAAGAGGTCCTTCTGCCATCACATTGGCGCCGAAAGTGGTAGCCTGTACCTTGCCGCTATGACGTTTTTTGTTCCCGTCGCGCATCGACATGTCCATAACGGAGGATACCCGTCCGCCATATTCGGCATTAAAACCACCGGTATATACATCCACATTGCGGATGAGGTCGGTCTCAAAAACCGAAAACATACCAATAGAGTGAAATGGATTGTAAATAGTCATCCCGTCCATCAACAACTTATTTTGAATCGGAGCGCCGCCGCGAATATAAAGTTGTCCTCCCTGGTCGCCCGTAAAAATAATACCGGGAATGACTTGCAGGTATTGTGCAAAATCCGATTGTCCGCCTACCGAAGGAAGACGTTCAATTTGCGCAGGTGAAATATTGATGGTGGAAATGCGCGTTTCCGTCATTCGTTGTTGCCGCTCGGCAGTAACAACAACCGTTTCCAATGTGTATTTTTTAGATTTGAGGTAGAGGTTTTTGCTGATTAGATCCGCTTTGCCGACATGAATTTGCGCCCGCATTGTATCGTATCCTATGGCTGTTACCTGCAAAGTATAGTTGCCTTCCGGAATCTTGGAAATGACATAATAACCATTGACGTCGGTCGCCGCTCCTATTGTGGTACCTTTTAAATAAACATTGGTGAAGATAACCGGCTCTCCATCTGCCTCGTCATATATAAAACCTCTGATTTGACTATTTTGGGAAAAAACAACCATCCCCGTCAAAAAAAATAAAAAAACAAATGTACAGTATCTCAAAAAAGTCCTCATTATAAAAGATTTACATGTTTCTTAAAAACATATTACTAATCGACTGCAAATGTAGTTAAAATGTCGGAATGTTGATAAAAAAAATAATTTTGATAAAAAAATATTTTTTTTTGTTTTTGTATTTAAAAAATGCACTATATTTGCACCGTTGAAAATATTAAGTCAATTTTTATAATTTTATAGTATTAATTAAAAATTTTTAAACGATGAAAAAAGTATTACTTTTTATGGTATGTGCGCTAATGGGTTTTGCATTAAGTGCACAAGTTAAAGAAAATTTTTCCGACTATACCGTAGGCGGAAAAATAGCTCAACAAGCCCAAGCAATGGGCAGAGATTATTGGACAACGTGGTCAAATGCACCGGGTAGCGCTGAAGATGGTGTTGTGGGTGAAATGAGCGGCAACAAAGTTGGAAGCTTCTCTTGGGATAATGATCAGGTATTATTACTTGGAGGAAAAACAACCGGTGCATGGAATTTTTCAATGAAACTGTGGATCCCTACAGGTAAGTGTGGTTTTTTTAACATTCTTGGTAAGTTTGCTGGAGGTTCAAGTATTTGGGCATTGCAAGTGTATTTTGGAGTAAAAGGAGAAGCTCCAAATACGTTAACGCCGGGAGTTGGTACAATGCACATTGATGGAGCGAATTCAGTAGGTTTTACCTTTACACATGATGCATGGACGGACGCCAAAGTTTTTATTGATCTTGATAACGACTATGCTGAGATTTTTATCAATGGTACAATGATAAAATCTTGGGTTTATACAAAGGGTACTTTTGGCGAAGGTTGCCCAAGAGTAATAGATGCCATGGACATTTTTCCTCCCATTTCAACTAATTCGGATTTCTATGTTGATGACATTGTTTTTGCCGCAGCGCCGACAGTTCTTTATGAAACCAGCTTTGACGATAAACCCAATGGCTCTTATGTAGCGCAATCTTATCCCGATTGGTGGACAACATGGGAAAATAAACCGGGGACTATCCAAGATGCTTTGATTTCCAACGAGCAAGCTAAATCTACACCAAATTCTGCTAAATGTACGTATGTTGCAGGTGATACCGGTACCGATTTGATATTTAAAACCGGAGAACCAACCACAGGCGTTTATTCCATTGATTTTGAGATGTATATTCCTAATGGTGTGCCTGCGTATTTTAATATATTGAATCATTTTGTTCCTTCTAATCCAAGTGCGTGCCAATGGGCAGTTGGAGTTTATTTTAATATCCTTACCGACCCAAATTTTCCTGGACCAGGAACCTATGTTCGAAACAACAAAATTAATACAAATTTCACAGCACCAAGCAATGCATGGTTTCCTGTTTCAATTACTGTTGATTTAGATAATGATGAAGCGTCAATTACTATCAATGGAAATCACCTTCTAACATGGCAATACAGTATTGATGAAAATGGCGATCCGGCTCCAAGAAAATTAGCGGCAGTAGATTTCTTTCCACCACAAACAACTTCAGTTTTCTATTTTGATGATTTTGTGTACACAATGCAAGGCGGCGAAACTTTCCCCATTATGAATGTTATTCCAACTGAAATAAGTGAAGAAGGCACTGCACTTGTTACTGTACCTATTCTTGTAACAAACGAAGGAACCAGCATGGGAGATTATTTTTCATGGATTGTATTCGACGGAGCGCCTTCAACAGGAACCAATCAATTCACATTAACATATTCAGGTGATACCCCGGGCGGCGGAGTTGGATATCAGAATCAATGTACTGTAGAAGCTGCAGCTAAGTACACGTTAGATATGTATTGTGATAAGGTAGGTACATATATCAAAAAAGTTTCATATTATATGTATCAGTCTTCGGCAGACAACAAACTTACTGCCCGTGTTTATGGAGTTGGAAACTATAATAACCCCGGCGAAATCTTAGCTGAAGTAACTATTAACAATCCTGTTATTGGTGATTGGAACGTAATAACGCTTCCTGATCCTGGTATATTATTAGATGGTCAAGATATTTGGGTTGCATTTGAAATGATACAACCAACCGGAGGATATCTTATATCTTATGATGATGGTCTAGCAATTGAAAACAGCAATTGGGTTAGGAGCAATGGAGGCGGATGGGGTCAAATGTTTACAGTGGGTAACCCTCCTCAATCCGTTGGAAGAGTTATGATTAAAGCGTTCGCACTAGGCGAAGGCGGCGTTATGCCCGGCTGTTGGTTGTCTCTTACAGGTGGTGATACTCATGGCACTGTCCCGGCAGGAGGTAGCAAAACTTATAATGCAGTTTTAGATCCCGCTACTCTTGAAGAAGGCGTTCATACAGCTACTATTTTTGTTTCTACAAGTGATGAAGATAATCCATTGTTTGAAATACCTGTTACTTTCGCAGTAGGAACCAGCATCAATACTGATATGAAAGAAATTATCGTAGATGGCGAATTGGCAACTTTAGAAACTGGAACAAAACATTATACTATTAAGTTTACTTACCATAACGAAGACCCCAAGGAACAAGTATTTATTGAGGCTATTCCTGTCAGTCCTGGTGCAACCGTAACCGGAGATACAGGAGAACAACCGGTGGAAGAAGGAACTAATAACTTTAATTTTAAGGTTACTGCCCAAGATGGTGTACATTTTGCTGATTACACCTTGGCTGTTATCATAGAAGTAATAATAGAGGCTGTTTCCGAAATAGATAATACCGTACAACTCTATCCGAATCCGGTAATTGATTATCTCTATCTAAAATCGGACTTCCCGGTTGAACAGGTTACTGTTTATGATTTGACCGGAAGAGTGGTAAAACAAGTTAAACAACCCGGTA
>JAITUN010000095.1 GCA_031286285.1 Bacteroidales bacterium
GACAATATTTCCGGTATCTGTTTTGATTTGTACCGTATAAATTCCATTTGTTAAATGATGTATATCCATTTTACATTCAGATTCTGAATTATATTGTTGTTCTTTTACAAGAACACCCATGATACTGTAAATTTTTACTTCTTTAATTTTATCGCCCGTAACATAAATAAGACTGTTTGCCGGATTCGGATAAATTTGAACTCCATTATCATCAGTTATTTCTTTTATGCCAACAAAGCCATTAGAAGCAAAAACCGGATTTGAGTAGAACCACAAATCGTCAAATGCCTTTACTGCATTGTTTGTTCCCATTAAAGTATCGGGGAGTGGATTACCACAAGCGTCCATTTCGTTAGGAGTGCTTAAGGCAATGTTGCTTCCTCTTAAACGATAGTATTTTTTTTCTCCATCCGGCACATTGATTGCCAAAGTTGCGCTGTAGTATCCGTTGCCTTCGGAAGTCCAAAGGGTTGTAGGAATGCCGTTGGGGTCGTTTCCGGCAGCAGTTTTTCCAAAACGGGCAATTACCTTTGTAGTGCCTATGCTGTCGCATTTATATTCATTACTATAGCCTGTAATACCATCAGCAGGCACAGTAGCAGGAGGGGTAACTTTTGCGCCTACGTTACCTTCAATAATATCAAAGTGGTCTAATGCCGGAATTTTGTAGTCGCTATATGTATTGTTATTCGGAGTTTGCGGATTGTGTACGCGAATGGTAATGGTTGCATTTCCACTTCCGTCAGTATTAGCAGTTTCTCCCATTTGTGCGTTATTAATTTTAAATTCTAATTCATCAATTAAATCGCCACTTACTACCCATGAGTTTCCAGAACGCAATCCGTTCACTACAGCAAGAGGGTTGTTTTTTTCAGAAACAAAGGTGTAAGTTTTTTGATATTCGCCGGGGTAGAAGTCCGCATCGGCAAGAGATCCATCCGCATTCGTTACTAAATGGCAATCGGAGCTGGCAAAAAGCCAAAAGTGACGACCTTCGCTAAGAAGTGCATCCCATAGTCCGCCTACTTTTGCACTCATCCAGCCACAACCGCCGTAGGTACAGATGCCGTAAGAGCCCCAAAGTCCGCGACCTTTATGATATTCGCAGCGATTAGGGGAAGCCTGATGTCCCGGAAAACTTTCAAAACCGAAAAAAACATCAGGAGCGGCATTATTCATGTCTCTAATATGTTCAATATTCCAACCTTCATAATTTGCTGTGCCGCTGGGGTAGCGAAAACGCTCAGGATGTGCCGGAACTAACCAACTTTGCGTAGAATAGTGGGTTTGTAGCCAAGTAGCTGCTGCTACTGCTTTCCCATGATTATTGGTCATGATTTTAGTATCGGTAACGCCTAATGGCTGGCTATTATCCAAATCGGTAGCATCAAAAAGATACTCAAATTGTGCCAATGCAATTACATCGGGATTTGTTGCATTAAACTGATTGCCGATAATTCCCATACTTGCGTGCTCATGTCCCGGAACATTCATCTCGTATGCTTGAATAATAAGTTTGTTCGGGAAAACCTTACGGTACAATTGCACATCACGAAACGACCATTCTGTTAGAGATTGCCAACGCCACATATTGCCGGCGCTCCCGTTATTCCCTTTTAATTCAATACCGGTGTTGTTCCACACTACTTCCGTACCTAATTCAAGACCGGAAACGAGTCCCCAGCGGTTCCAACCGCCGCCATGTTCCGAGTTTGCCCACCAATCCAAGCCGAATTGATTGTTTTTTTTCATCATGTGATCAATAGTGTAACTACCATCGGTGTAAGTAGTGTGTTGGTGAAAATCACCGGTTACATAAAGACCTTGTCCTTGTGCGCCCATCATGCAGCACATTGAGAAAACTAAGAGATTAGCTTTCAAGAAATTCATTGTTTTTTTGTTCATAAAAATAATTTTTAAAATGGTTAAATAATTTTGTTGTTACTTGGTGGCAAAAGTATCGGCATGGGGTTACCAAATAGTTATGAACATATTAAGAAATTGAAAATTAATTTGGACAAAAAAATTACTATTATTACTTTTTTGTTTAATGAAGTAAAAATGAAGTTTCGTATAAGGAATGGACAAGTCTCGACAGTCACTATTCCAAGTTTGCAATATCGTGTTGCCGCCGTTGGCTCGTAGGGAAGTTTTGTGGAAGCCGCCACCTCGCGAAGCCGCTGGGCGTTGCACGCAACGTCCTACGAAGCAAGTAAAGTGAGGAGTACAGCGGAAAGCGCGACCCGAACGTGCGAGGGGACTTGCAGGAGAGGAAGTGAGGGGAACGCCCAAAAAATATAAGTTTTAATGATTTGCCCCAAATCTTAATTCCACTATATTTATGGAATATTAAAAAAAAACTATTTTTGCCGCATATAAAATTATTCCATGGAAATAAAATTTGACAAACCGTATTTGGAATTATCAAATCATTATAAATAAATACATTATGAAAAATATGAAATTTGGATTTACCCCAACGCACCCAGGTGAAGTATTGAAAGATGAGATAGAGTATCGGAAAATTTCACAAAGTCTATTAGCAACACAAATGGAAATTTCGTACAAAATTTTGAATGATATACTTAATGAAAGACGTCCCATTACAACCGTAACCGCATTAATGTTTGAAGCTGCGTTAGATATTCCTGCAGATTCTTTGATGCACTTGCAACTAAAATATAATATGCAGTTAGCACAAAAAGACAACAAATTGTTATTACGTCTTGCAGAAATACGAAAAGTTAAAAAAGTCATCCTTTTACTTTTGGCATGTTTCGCATTTAGTCTCTCATTATCAGCACAAAAAGCATCCCTTACAAAAGCGTATAATCTTTTTTATGATAAAGATTTTGTGAAAGCTAAAGAGGCGATAGATTTGTGTACTGAAGATGAGAAGTTGGCGCAAAAAGCGCAAACATGGCTCTATAAAGCAAACATCTATTTCTACTTAGCGAACGAAGAGTATGATGCTAAGAGAGATAATCCTGCCTATCAAGCCCTGTTCCTCAATGCTGCGGAGGATGCTTTTGATGCTTTTGTCAAAGCCAAAGAGATGAACAAAAATGTGGAAGGGTTTGAAATGCTGTCTCCTAACGAAGGTATCCCGAAAATTTACGCCCTGCTGTTAGTGCATGGCGTTGACGAGTTGATTGCCGGCAACTTTGAAGTGGCAAAACGTATTTTAGGCAAAGCCATAGTTAGTTACGAATTTACAAACCCGCCGCAATTTCCGCTAAATGGAGAACTCTACTACTATTACGCTTATACTTTGGAGATGCTGAACGACCACGAAAACGCCGCATCGTATTATAATAGAGCTATTTTTGATGGGTCAAACAACGTGAACGTTTATCTTCGTCTCATCGAAAACTATAAAAAAGAGAGAAATTTCGCTATCATTAAAGAGATTATTGATGCGGGGAAAAAAGCATTGCCCGACAACCCTGCCCTATTTGTCGCTGAAATTGACCATTATTACCATATTGAAGAAAAAGAGACTGCGCATCAATTAATGGAAAAACTACCCACTTCTGTTTTTGAAAATGCGGATCTGTTGGTAAACATAGCCAACTTTTACATTTTAGATAATAACTATCCCAAAGCGTACGATCTGCTGAAGAAAGCCAATCAAATTACGCCTAACAATTTTGTCATTTTTTACAATCTCGGCGTTTGCGCCTACTACTTGTCTGAGGAAAATTTCCAACAAGCCAACGACTTAGAAATAAAAGGCGACAAAAGCAATGCGATGATTTACAAAACAAAATCAGAGAACTATTTGCTTGAAGCACAAACCTTTTTTGAGCGCGTCCACCAAACCGAACCGAAAGACCTAAACGTTATGCTCACATTGCGTTCCATTTACGCACGATTGCAATCACCCAAATATGAAGAAATGGAGGCGAAAATAAAGGCGGCGGAGAAATAGTGGTTAATGGTTAGTGGTTAGAATTATTTTCGATACCATTTTGTACAACATTTCCAAATCCCCATCCCCTAACGCATTACAATGTTTATCCATAATAGAAACATCATTGCGTTTTGCGGGACCGGTTTGAATCAAGCGCGGGTCGTTCTGTTTGGCTTTCTCTAAACCGTTTTCCAACAATGGGAAAATGAGCGACCAATCTAAGTTGTTTTCTTTAAAAATTTGATACGCAACGCCATACATGGCATTGGTAAAATTGTTGGCAAACACCGCCGCCAAGTGCATCGCGAAACGCTGTTTTTCATCAATTTTATACACCATATCAAACACTGAATTTGCCCATTGGAAAAGTGCGTTCTCAAAATCTACATCGCTGGCTTCGATGCAAATGGGGGTTAAACTACCCCGTCCGGCTTCGCCGTCCACCCCTTCGTCATTGCGTCCTGAACTTGTTTCAGGATCACCCGCAATCTTGTGAGATGCTGAAACAAGTTCAGCATGACATACGCCCCTTCTCCCTTCTCCCTTCTCCTTTCTCCCTTCTCCCTTCTCCCTTCTCCCTTCTCCTTTCTGCGTAACCGTCTGATACGGATAAACCACCCCTCCCCGCTCCGCAAACGGCGCTAATATACTCTGCGAAAGCGAACCGGAAGTGTGCACTGCGCAAGACATTTTAAACGGAATTTGTTGCAAAACATCTCCATAAACATCATCTTTTAAAGCAAAAATATACAGATCACAATCCTGAGGCAATGTTTCTATCTTTCTGCTTGAAACAGAAATTACCGACAAATGCTCCTGATTTTGAAGTGTTTTGAACAACCATGTTCCAATATTTCCTGTGCCAATGATGGCAATTTTAGTA
>JAITUN010000161.1 GCA_031286285.1 Bacteroidales bacterium
GGGAAGCGTGCGTCCCTTAAATTTGCTATCTTTAATCACAGTAAAGAAAAATTTGTGTAGGAAATATTTTTTACTTCCAATTCGCCAGTTTTTTGCGATAAGTAAAGCCTACTTCTGCATTGTCTGTCATAACAGAACACAGTGAAAAAAATAGACTTTCACTTATTCATGCCTTCACCGCCAAATTTTAAGGGGGCAAGGGGGAAACCAAAAAACCGTTCACTACAGGCACGTTTATTATTTTCATTGTACCAGTCTTAATAACATTTAAACAATTCTCTTACTTTTATGCATGCTCAATGCTCAAAGTTCCGGTTACAAGACAAAATCGGACTAGTTTTTCTTCTCGATCGTCTATGCCTAACAAGGACTTAAAATCCTCAAGGGGGATTAGCAAATACAGGTTTTTTCCGTCTGTTATCATATATTCAAGATAAGCAAAGCAGAGACAGACTTATATACGCTTTTTTTGTAATTTTCAGGTGGTTCCGTGTGTCTGGTTTTTACCCCTACCGTACTTGTCTAATACGATATTGGACTGTTATAATGTAAATTCAGGGAGAAATCGTGAAACCCTGTTTTATGTTTAATTAAATTCTCCGCTCGCGTGGAGGATAAAGAGGTTAAATATGCCACAAACCATGACTTTAGACGAAAAACTAGCCATATCTAATAAGGCTTGTGAATTTGCTCGTGCTGGTGATGAAGAAAATTATATTCGCATTACCAAAACAATCCCATTACCTCCATATTTAGCAAAAGTAATAAAAGAAAAAGTTGGACCGGAATATCTAATAAAAAGCGGTTGGAATTTATCCGAAGCAGAGGCTGAATTTGGACATAATTGGCTTAGTCGATAGGATAACTGCAGCAGCCACTAATATTGATACAGGGCGAAAAGGGTTTGCCGTTAGAGGTAAAGAACAGCAAGGTCGTATTTCCTATGAAACCGGTATTGAGTGGGCATTTTCAGCATTTAGAGATGCACAATCCACCGGAGACCCTAACATCATTATACTTGCTGAATTTTCTTTTTTAACAATAGAACTTCAACTTTGCGATAAAGAAAAAAAAGACTCCATAAATAGTTTAACTCAAGCTGTACAAAGTTTTGATGATGCTTTTCTTGTACTCAGTGTTGTTGAAGATGGCACATCTTACAAAGTAGCCGATAAATGTTTCCCACACCATAAAAAACATCGAATAAAAGGGTATCCAAAAGACTCCTTTCATATTGCTTGTGAATCCCACAAAACCCGATTAAAAAATATCCTTCGTTTTTCTGGTATAGAGGCAATAGAAGATACCTTGCTAAAACAAAGACTTGCCAATCTTTCTACCGCTCAAAATGCTTATATAGAAAAACAGAAAAAAGCGATGGACGGGAAATAAGTTATGCCAAATTATGCAAACATACAGAAAGAAGAAACCCTAAAAAGCCTCGTCCACAGCGATTATTTTTCTAAATTTGGTTATGAACCTAATATTAATAATATTGATTTTGTCGTAACCGATAAAAAGTCCAGAGATGATTTATTCAGTGAAAGCCCCGGCAGTTCATGCCACTACCTTTGGGCAGAAGCCAAAAAGGGAACACATGATGTTTTCGATATGTATACCCAACTTGTACTTACTTGTAAAAAAACCTACGAAAAAGCCGATTTTCTTGCTCCGCCTTGGCTTGGCACATTTGACGAAACAAGAATAAGTTTTGTTTCATTCCATGATATGCTGCCGATATTTTCAGTAACCGATTTCAACTGGAATACTACGCCAAGCAACCATGAAGCGGCAGATTTTCAAAAAGCAAAATTGCAGATAAAGAATCTCATCGGTGCAAAATTGGTTATATACAATTTTGGCTCTGATGACAAAGAAATAAAAGAATTCATTAAAACACATTTTACTAGCGGAAGTACTTCTATACAAAGCCCCATAACAAAAGATAATTTTGTTCAAATATTTATTAAATGGGTAAAAGAAGTAAAACCGTTAATTAATATCTCAAAAGAAGAATGGGGAGAATTCAAACAAAAAGGAATACTTGATTGTGATTTTTACCGTGCGGATATAATGAGTTCAGACGGTAATACAATAACAGAGAAACTAAAAATTGTTCTAAAAAACGATAATTATAAATTTCAAGAAAATATATCTGGCAGGCTTTTCTCGGCTGACATTGGTTTTACTGACAAAGGGGAAGCGTATACCCGTTTTTGGAATAGATATGAACGCCCACCTGCACTTGAATATCAGCAATACATTATCGACAGACGGGATTTACTTGTACCGCAGAATATCCGTGAAGTAAAAGGCAGTTTCTTTACTCCCAAAATTTGGGCTGATAAATCCAAGGAATATCTAGCCGATATTTTTGGCGAAAATTGGCAAGACGAATATTATATTTGGGATTGTGCTGCCGGAACAGGAAATTTGCTTGCAGGTCTAACCAACAAATACAATATATGGGCTAGTGATATTGACCAGGGCAATGTTGAAACTATACAGAGCCTTATTGATATTGATGAAAATTTAGATTTATTACCTACTCATGTTTTTCAATTTGATTTTCTGAATGATAAGTTTGATAATTTACCTGAAGATTTGAAAGAAATAATCAATGACCCTGAAAAACGGAAAAAATTAATAATCTATATAAATCCGCCTTATGCGGAAGCATCAAGCTCAACAACATCAAGCGGAACTGGTAGTAATAAAGCAAATGTTGCAAAAATACATAAAATGAGCGACAGGTTTATGCCTTACATAGGGCGAGCTATCAATGAGCTTTTTGCTCAGTTCTTTTGCCGGATTTACAAAGATATACCAAATTGTATATTAGCTTCATTTTCAACATTAAAATATGTTAGCTCTTCTAATTTTATCAATTTTAGAGAATTTTTTAATGCGGAATTTAAAAATGGTTTTGTATGCTGTTCTAATACATTTGATAATGTTCAAGGTCAATTCCCTATTGGCTTTTTAATTTGGGTGCTTAATGAATTTAAATTTCCAAATATAGTTGAAGTAGACATCATGGATTTAGAAGGGAAAAGAATTTCAAATAAGAAAAGATTTTATTCAATAAATCAAAAACACTTCTTGAGCGATTGGATAAAAAAGTACTATGACACAAAAAACAATGCAATTGGTTATCTAACGCTTCGTGGTACAGATATGCAAAACAATAAGTATATAAATATATGTAGCAAGCCAGCCCCTAATGATGTAAAAAAACATATGGTAACACCTGTTACTAAAATTAATTTATTGGAAATGTCAGTTTTTCATACGGTTCGTCAATGTATAACAAATACATGGCTTAATAACAGAGATCAATTTTTATTCCCTACAGAACATTGGAAGAACGACTATTTGTTCCAATATGACTGTCTTGTATTTACATTATTTGGAGGGCAAAATAAAATATCTTCTGCTTACTGCATTAATCACTGGATACCTTTTACTGAAAAAGAAGTAAATGCAAAAAATAAATTTAAATCTAATTTTATGTCAAACTATTTAAAAGACAAAAAATTAAGCAAAGAAGCACAAGAAGTAATGAACACCGGGCTAGAATTATGGAAATATTACCACTCCGTAATTAAAGATAATCGTAAAGCTCCTGTAGACGCTTCTTTTTATGATATTCGTGAATTCTTTCAAGGACGTTCTGAAAAAGGTATAATGAAATCGAAATCCACCGATACACAATATAACGTACTGATAAAAGCTCTAAGAGATAAACTCAAGAAATTAGGAAAGAAAATTGAACCTAAAATTTATAAATACGGATTTTTAAAAAAATAGGAGTATAAAAATTAATAAATATATGATAAAAAGAAAGTCAATTCTTAATATTTTTATTTATCTCCTTGCGTTTATTGGTACTCTTTCAATTATATTGCTCATTATTGGATACAGACCAGTAAATACAACAACAGAACCGGATTGGACAGCGATTTCATCTATCGCAACAATATTAGCAGTTATAACTGCATTATTCATAACAAAATGGCAAGACTTAATCAATAATAAAAAAAGTCTAAAAATCCAGTGGTTTCATGTCGAAAGACAACCAACCGCACGTCTTCAATATTCAGAATTTCTTGAGAATCGCAGGATTGACGAATTTTGCATTAACTTAATAAATACAGGTAACAGAAAAATCATAATTGAAGGAGTTTATATTTTATTTTCGAATAAAACAAGAAATCCATTATTCCCATACCAAAATGATACTTCCGAAATTACATTTCCTTGTGTATTAGAACCAGAAATGGCTGCTTCCTATCATATTCCTTTTTTACCGATGATACAAGCATTTAAGATATTTATACAAGGTGGCCATGTAAAAGATAACGATAACCTAATTATTGAGGTTCATGATACAACTGATAAGGTATATATTTATAATACGAAGATAAAAATATTTTCGTATATTCAAAACTACAAAATTTTGGTGTATTAAATTATGGAAATAATAATAAAATCAAAAAACATTGATTTCGATGAAAATATATTGAATCATGTTTCTAATCTTATATGTAGTTTTTGTTACCAATTAAATTTTTCTTTTGATAATATTTTACAAATAATATTTGCTGAAGAAAAAGATTATGGCAAAGAAATTAAAAAGATAGATCCTAATGATAATTATACAAATACTTCCACCCATAGAGGTTTTGGTAAGGCTATATATCTTAAAGACATAGATAAAAGTATTATTATTATGAGGATAGAAATTTTACAAGGAATAATCCAAATAATTAAATCTAATATATGCGATAATAAATTGCCAAACTTAAAAATGGATAATACACAATTCTTTATTGTTTTT
>JAITUN010000182.1 GCA_031286285.1 Bacteroidales bacterium
CGGTGGAATCTCAAGAAGCAACGGTGAGTTTTGTGAAGAATATTTTGTCAATTCCTATAAAGAGAATCCGGTTTTTATGGGAGAAAAATTTGATAGAGTATTGGAAAATCTCTATCCTGATCCTGCGGTGATTTATGATGAATACGACTTAGTGCTGCGAAACGGCAGTACTATTGTGCTTATTGAGATGAAGTATAAAGCCGGTACTGATGATGTTGGAAAGATGTTCTCCAAATTACATTCTTACCGCGCCAACTATCCTATGTTTGATGGTTATAAAATATATTTATGTTTAGCTTCTTTCCGTTTTCCTGCAAGAGTTAAGGAACGAGCCGCCAAAGAAGGGATTGTACTCATTCAACAAAGAGGAGATAAAATTGAGATAATCAGCGAAAATATTAGGACGTGGTGATATTTAATTCCATCCTAAAGGATTAATTTTTTAAATAAAAAAATGCGAAAGTGAGGAAAAACTCTCGAAAATTTTGTCGAAATTGAAAAAAAAAATTGAGAGTTTGATTGTTTTTTTAGTTGGAGTTACTATTATTGCCCCCAATTTTATTGAAAAACACATTATTATTGCCCCCAATAATAAAAAACTTTATTTTTGCAGTCGCAAAAAATAATCATAAATATTAATTTAATTGTTTATTACTATGTATTTAAAACGTAAAATAGATATTGATTTGTTGGAATGGAAAGATTCCGTAAATCGGAAGCCTCTTCTGTTGCGTGGCGCAAGGCAAGTAGGCAAATCATCTGCTGTGAGGGAATTTGGAAAAAAATTTGAAAATTTTCTTGAAATCAACTTTGAGCATAAGGATCATGCAGGCGCAAAACGTATTTTTGAGCGACATTCCGACCCGCGACTAATTTGCGATGAAATTTCTGCGTTGTACGAACTCCCACTCATTGAAGGGGAAACCCTATTGTTTCTTGATGAGGTTCAATCTTGTCCTGATGCTATATCTTCACTACGCTATTTTTATGAACAGATGCCTGCGCTTCATGTTATTGCTGCCGGTTCACTTTTGGAGTTCGCTTTACAAAACATTCCCTCTTATGCCGTTGGCAGAATACGCTCTATGTACTTGTATCCCTTTTCATTTGAAGAGTTTTTGCTGGCAATTGATAAATATATTTTATTTGAAAAACTACAATCTGGAACAACACAAAATCCATTATCAGAGGAAATTCATAAAAAATTAAAGGAACTTTTTCTACGTTTTGTCCTCATTGGAGGAATGCCTGAAGTTGTTTTAAAATATGTATCGGGTGGATCAATAATTGACTGCCAAAACCTTTTAGACGAGTTAACAGAGACTTTTTATAATGATTTTTCCAAGTACAAACTTCGTGTCCCTTCCATACGTTTACAGGAAGTCTTTTCGGCAATAATTGCTCAAACAGGGCAAAAATTCACCTACTCAAAAGTTTCCACTTCTGCCAATCAAGTGCAAATAAAAGAGGGTATCGAACTGCTAAAAATGGCTGGTTTGGTATATGAAACAACCCACAGTTCTGCTAATGGGTTGCCTTTAGCAGCAGAACTAAATCCGCGATATAAAAAATTGATGATTTTTGATACAGGTATTTATCAACGTTTTTTGAGATTAGATTTGACCAATCTCTTCTTTGAAGAAAAATTTGAACAAATAAATAAAGGAGCTTTAGCAGAAATGTTTGTAGGAATTGAATTAGTAAAATCACAAAACAAACGTTTACCGGCTGAACTCTACTATTGGCAAAGAGAAAAAGAGGGTAGCACCGCAGAAGTTGATTATGTAATTCAACATGGACAAAGTATTGTACCCATTGAAGTTAAAGCTGGGACAAAGGGGGCAATGCAAAGTATGTTTTTGTTTCTTGAGGAAAAACAAAGTCACTACGGCATTAGATGCTCAATGGAAAACTACGGTGAATTACAGAGTATCAAAATTTACCCGCTCTACGCCGCCGGAAAAATCATGGAAAATCTAATTTTCTGAAGAGAGGTGTGATAAATATTATTCTACTCTTTTACTACTTTCCGCACTACTTCGCCCTATAAGGTGAATAATAATGCAATTTTTCGAAGAATTTGTACATTTTATGCTAAAATTGGCGAATAAAAAACAATTTGTGCATTTTTTTAGGTCAAAAAAGTAAGCGTTTATTTTTTCTAAACACCACTGATGTTTAAATGGTTCTTTTATGACAACATTTTTGCCCTGTTTTTTTAACGCAAAGGTCGCAAAGATTTTATGCAAAGGACGCAAAGAGGCAAGATGAAAATATTTTTTGAATGTTAACTTAGTAAAAAATAACAACGCACTGTCGGGAAAATTACCGACACCCTTGTCGGCTAAATTACCGACACCGCATATTAATTATTAGTATTTCTTTGCCACAATTATTATGATGATATTCTAATAATATATTTTGAAAAAATGAAAAATTATCCTCTATTTTGTTAAAAACTTTTTCCAAAAAGGCTTGATTTTTTCAAAAAAATGTGTAACACACACATACACACACCTCCTAACACCCTCCCTCCCTCTTATTAGTTTTCGTTCGGCTGTGGCGCTGCCCCTTTTCCGCAAGCGGAACCACCTTTTCCGCAAGCGGACAAGGAATTGTGCACTCCGTTTTGTTCTATTAAAGAAAAAATGCGAAAATAGAGTTTTTGCATTTGGTTCAGTTTCATTTATTCGTAATTATTTTCCAACGATAAATCAACCTCCGTAGGAGGAATTAGGAATTATAAGGGTTACACCCATAAACCCATAAACCCATAAACCTATAAACCTATAAACCTATAAACCCATAAACCAATCATTAACTAAAATCAAAAACAAAATGAATAAAAAATTACTTACATTGTTGGCAATTCTGTTTAGTTTTGCCATAGTCAATGGTCAGAGCAGTATGTACATTAATCTTGCTGACCATAGTAGTGTTTCGGTTGCGCTGAGCAACATTCAAAAAATTACGTTTGATAGCAATAGTATGCTATTGAAAACCACCGGAGGAACTGTGAACAGTTATCTGCTTGACAACATTGCTTCGATTACATTTTTCTCGGGAACAGGGATTGAGCAATTTGCTGATCCTGTTGACATACATATTTTTGTAAACGGTTCCGGAGAGATTGTGGTGGAAACGCCTCATCAAATCAACCAACTGACGGTGTTTGACCTTACCGGCAGAGCGGTAGCCGCAGGCATACACAGCAAATTGAACGTAAACTTCCTTAGCACAGGGATTTATATATTACAAGTAGCAACAAATAAAGGTTTAGTATCCAAAAAATTTATTAAAAACAGATAGTTATGAAAAAAGTAAAATTAATTTTAATTATGGCAGTTTTGTTATGTATGATAACAAACATGAATGCACAGCCAAGAGGCATGAAAGTGCATTATAAAAACGGAAACACGCTAACAACGCCTGTTTCGGAAATAGACAGTATTACGTTTGTCTTTTTAGAAGAAGAGGAAGTGGGTGTGGTTATTGATGGTATTCGTTGGGCAACCCGTAACGTGGATATGCCCGGCACTTTTGCCGCCACCCCGGAATCTTACGGGATGTTTTATCAATGGAACCGCAAAACAGGATGGAGCAGTAAGGACCCTATGGTTAGCAGTGACGGTACACCATGGAATAACTCAAATCATTCCGGTGATACTTGGGAGAAAGAGAATGACCCATGCCCCACAGGGTGGCGTGTGCCTACTTTAGAAGAACAAGAAAAGTTGGTAAATGCCGGTAGTGTATGGAAATCCAACGGAGTTACCGGTAGAATTTTCGGAACAGGAAATAATACCATTTTCCTCCCTGCCCCAGGTTATCGTACTTATAGTGATGGATATCTAAATTGGCCGGGTGACTATGGACATTATTGGAGTAGCACATATATGCCTACCTCCGTTCCTGGAAATGAGAGCGCATATTACATATACTTTAGCAACGCTTTTGCATATAACTACGCTAATTTATTCGGTTTTGGCTATTCAGTTCGTTGCGTGAAGGAGTAGTGGGTTTTTGTTCTGACTGAGGCAGGAGCCTCAGCCGAACGAGACTGAAGAGGCTGTCTTAAAAGTATTTTAGAACTCTGATGACACTGATTTAGCAGATTATCTCTGATTTTTAATAATCCGATTTATTTATTATTATCAGGTTTATCGTGCCTAATCAGAGTTATCAGAGTTCTATTTATTGTGCTTATGAGCCAACTGTTCAGTTTGGTATTGTATAACTAGTTTTTCTTAATCAGACAAATCGGAATTTTTAATGCTTTTGCCCTGGGGATAACGATTGTATTAATAAAAAAAATAATTTTGCGCCATTAATAATTCAGTAAAGAATAAACTAGTAAAATTATGAGTCTTAAAGGAACCCAAACCGAACAAAACCTGTTAAAATCCTTTGCCGGCGAGTCGCAGGCACGCAACAGGTACACATTTTTTTCCGGCAAAGCCAAAAAAGAGGGCTTTGAACAAATTGCAGCCTTTTTTGAGGAAACGGCAGCACAAGAAAAAGAACACGCCAAGCTTTTCTTCAAATTTTTGGAAGGAGGTATGGTTGAAATTACAGCAACATTCCCTGCCGGTGTAATCGGCAGCACTGCTGAAAACCTGCTTGCCTCAGCCGAAGGGGAAAACGAGGAATGGAGTTTGCTCTATCCCGAATTTGCCGCTATTGCAGAAGTTGAGGGGTTCCCCGCAATTGCCAAAGCTTTTAGATTGGTAGCTACTGTTGAAAAAAGACACGAAGAACGTTACCGTAAATTGTTGAAAAATATTGAAACCGAAGAAGTTTTCAAACGCTCAAACAAAATGGCATGGGCGTGCCGCAACTGTGGATATATTGCTAACGAGGAAAAAGCACCGGAAATGTGCCCGTGCTGCGACCATCCAAAAGCATATTTTGAATTAGAATCCGAAAACTATTGATGGTAAAGAATTTCTCTATTTTCTTCAGCAACTTGTTATCTTTCGATGACAAGTTTCCACTACTTTTTACTCAATTCTACTTTTGGGCATTTTTTGCATTGGTTTTTGCCGGACTAACTCTATTGAAAAACAAAATCATGCTGCGAAACATGTTCCTCATGTTTGCAAGCCTTTTTTTCTATTTCAAAACCTCAGGACTGTTCGTCATTCTGCTATTATTCACTACTTTAAACTGTTTTTGGGTGGGAAAGAAAATAGATTTAACCCAAGATATTCGAAAACGGAAATGGCTTGTTTTTCTCGGCATCTTCATCAATCTGTTCCTGCTTGCCTATTTTAAATACGCCTATTTTTTTACTTCAATTTACAATTCTCTGTTTCATACCAACATCGAGATTGTGAACTATCTGGCTTTGTGGACGAACAGTTTTACCGGAAGTAACTATTTTCGTGTTGACAATATTATTCTGCCGGTCGGTGTCTCGTTTTATACATTCCAAAGTATTAGTTATATAATAGATGTTTATAGAAGACGGATTCCCTACGTTTCCAACTTTTTCGATTTTGGCTTTTTTGTAAGTTTTTTTCCGGGTTTGGTGGCGGGCCCTATCATCCGTGCCAACCAGTTTATGCCGCAGTTGTACAAGAAATTCTTTTTAAGCAGAAGACAGTTTGGAATTGCTATCTTCTGGATTTTGAACGGATTGATGAAAAAGCTGATACTCAGTGATTACTTGGCGGTAAATTTTGTGGATAGAGTGATTGAAAACCCACAGCTATTTACTGCTTTTGAAAATTTCTCCGCTATTTTTGTCTATTCCTTGCAAGTATATGCCGATTTTTCCGGCTACACCGACATCGCAATCGGCGTTGCCATGTTGATGGGTTTTTATATGCCCAAAAACTTCAATGCACCCTATAAGGCTACTAACCCGGGTGATTTTTGGAAGCGTTGGCATATCTCGCTGTCCACGTGGTTGAAAGACTATCTGTATATCCCGCTCGGCGGAAACCGAAAAGGGAAACTGCTCACAAATGTAAACTTGATGATTACTATGTTGTTGGGCGGATTGTGGCACGGCGCAAGTTGGAATTTCGTGATTTGGGGCGGATTGAACGGGCTGGGAATTGTAATTTTTAAATTTTGGCGCAAAATTGTAAACCAAAAACGGCTTTGGATAACATTTTCTCTTTTCCTCTTCTCCTTTCTCCTATTCCTTATATTTCCGCTGCCCGCTTTCAAAATAGCGTTGGTTTGGACGGGCATAATATGCCTTGGCGCTGCGATATCCTACTTATTTATTGATATTTTGAAAAGAAACCCGCTTCCGAAAGCAACCCGAGCGTGGAGTATATTTCTCACTTTCGTTTTCATCACCTTTACCCGATTGTTTTTCCGTTCAGGCTCCAATTTAGACCCCGCCGAGCAAACGGCGCATGCCTGGAAAACCGCAAAAACGATGGTAAACCAAATCGGCAGCTCGTGGAACTGGACACAAATCCCTGAAATTGTGGCTACTTACAAATGGGTGTTTCTCCTGTTTGCGTTAGGAATGGTGATCCATTGGTTGCCGGAACGCTGGAAAAGGTTGTACAGAATCAACTTCACACTCCTGCCCATTTGGGTTATTGGAATTGTCGTTGTGATCACGGTGTTCGTAGTGTATCAGTTTATTACTGCCGATCTGCAGCCGTTTATCTATTTTCAGTTTTAATCTCTAATCTCCATCTCTTCTATCAGATTTTGTGCATTTGCAAATTTATCTACAATCAAAAGAAAGTAACGGATATCCAAACAAATATTTCTGCACCGTTTTACGTCGTAATACAGGTCGCTCATTGTGCCTTCCCAAACACGATCGAAATTTACGCCTACCAACTCTCCGTTGCCGTTTAACACAGGGCTGCCCGAATTTCCGCCGGTAGTGTGGTTGCTCGCAATAAATGCCACGCGCATCTCCCCGTTGGCATCCGAATAGGGTCCATATTCTTTGTAAATGATTATATCTCTTAATTTTCCATCAACAATATAATCAAAAACGTTGGGGTCTTCTTTTTGAAGAATCCCCTCAGTGGTTGTATAAGGCAAATAGAGCATTCCATTATAGGGAGAAAAGCCCTCCATTTTTCCAAAAGCTACCCGCAAACTCAGGTTGGCATCGGGAAAAAACTTGCCTGTAGTATCAGCAACAGCAAACTTTACCCAATCTTTATATTTTGCATCTATTTTCCGACGAATATTGGGAAGTGTATTTTCTGTATAAGAATCTTTATTGATTTCTGTTAATGCTTGATTCGCAAATAAAAACATCGTATTTTTTTTCAACCAATCCTGAAAAGCAACCATCTCTTTTTTTGAAGCGGTTTTCACAAATTGCGTAAAAGTCTCCATATTTGAAAAAATCGAATTGTCGTACAGCTGTTTTGCCTTCGCTTGTAAAGATTCTCTATCAATGCCGGCATAAATTTGCAATGGCTCAGGAATCCACTCCTTTTTAGTTGTATTAAAATAATAGTCTAACAATTCTACAAAAACCTCTTTATCAATAGGTTTGTAATAAGAAGAATAAAAAGTTTCAGCTTGTTTTAATAATTTTGTTTTATTCTCTTCCAACCAGGGGAAGGGTTCGGTAAGAAGAGGTCGTGCAGATTCAATGAATTTGCCCAATTCAATCACAGGAAAGGTCTCTCTTAATGTTACCGCTTTTGTTTCCAATTCTTTATAAGTTTCATAAAGAGTTTTTAATTCTATTAATAAACGATAGCGGTCTGCCGCATCGGTGGTTTGAGAAGCAAAGACCTCTAAATATTTTTCCTGTTTATCTTTTGTACGCAACACTTTAGTTTCTTTAATTCCCCTATTCTCCCCTATCGATTTTTTCCAGCCGTTGGCAATAGAATTAGCTTTTGCGGCATACATTAAACGGATCTCCGGCGACAGATCCATATATTTTTTCATAATATCCAACCGTGCGCCGCGTTGGTGGATGAGTGGCGGGTTTCTGTAATTTACCACTAAATCTATTCCGTCAGAGATAAGGTATTGTTGGGTAGTTCCGGGAAACCCAAACACTAACGTAAATTCACCCTCGTCAATTCCGCTGAGCGAGATTGGAAAAAAGGTTTCTGTTTTCAGAGGAATGTTATCGAGGTTGTATGGCGCAGGCTCTCCGTCTTTATTTGCATACACACGATACAGTGAAAAGTCTCCGGTATGGCGGGGCCACATCCAATTGTCGGTATCTCCTCCAAATTTTCCTATACTTTCGGGAGGAGCTCCCACCAAGCGCACATCCGGGAATACCCGATTGACAAATATATAATACTGATTTCCATAGTAAAACGATTTTATTTCTGCTGAATAATCTGTATTTTCGGTAGCTTTTTCAATTGTAGTTTTCATATTTTTCGCGATGATCTCATCCCGTTCTTGAAGATTTGTTGCATTTTCAACACCCGCTAACACTTCATGGGTAACTTCTTCCATATATACTAAAAAAGTAACGGAAAGTCCTTCGCAAGGGATCTCTTCTTTTTCTGAAGCTGCCCAGAATCCGTTGTGTAAGATATTGTTTTCCATTGTACTATACTGTTGCACGTATGAGTATCCGCAATGATGATTGGTGAGGAGCAGCCCTTTTTTAGAGATAATTGATCCGGTACAACCTCTTTCAAAAAGGACGACCGCATCTTTCATACTGCTGTGGTTTACGCTATACACATCTTCGGCAGTAAGTTTAAACCCCAAATTTTGCATTTGAGCTTCTTTCTGTTTCAGCAATAAAGGCAGCCACATGCCGGGGTCTGCATAACAGAAAAATATTGATAGTAAAAAACTTAGGAGGAAAATTGTTTTTTTCATAATCTAATTATTTTATATGGCAAAGAAACAAAAAAAGCAATTAGGGCGCTCCTAAAAATTAATACACTAACAATCAAAGCATTCAATAGTCACACCTATGGTGCGATACAGTCTCTGCATTTTTATGCGTATTTTTTTTTGTCGATTTTTTTTTATTAAACATTTGATATTCAAAAATAATAGTATGTATTTGAACAAATGGTGAGGCTTAAGTTGTTGCCTATAAAGAAATAATGAAAGCAACTTTATATTACTGATAGATAGACAGATAGATAAGTTTTGAGAAAATTAGATGAATTATTAAATATTTATTCTACTTTCGCTGCGACTATAACAAATAAAGTAATTAGGAAAAGATTGTTATTTGTCTAAAAAACAATGGTGGAGATTTGTTGTTAAATAGAAGTATATATCAATAAATACAAAAAAATAGCAACATGGCAAACCTGCTGTTAACAGAAAAATGTGTCAGGGCGTGTCCTTACTGCTTTGCGAAAGAATATCTGAAAGAGAGCAAAGC